>NZ_JBSVZN010000012.1:0-217127 GCF_054052225.1 Methylobacterium sp. JK268
GAACGCGCAGACACCGCGGCTGGTGGGGGACGTGAACGGGGACGGGACGCCGGACATCGTGGGGTTCGGGGCCTCGTCGACCTTCGTGGCGCTGGGCTCGCGGGACGCCTCCGGTCACCTGAGCTTCGCGATGGACCCGACGAAGACGATCGGGGATTTCGGCTACCAGGAGGGCTGGGACAGCGCCACGACGGTGCGGGCGCTGGCGGACGTGGACGGGTCGGGGCACCAGAGCCTGGTGCTGAGCGGCTACGCCGGCACCCAGGTCTGGCAGGTCGCCTAGAGCAGTATCCGATCACGTTGCAATCGGACACTGCTCTAGGTGTTTGATCTTTACGCATTTTCTGCGACGAACCGGTATCCACCTCGTTGGAAAATGCTCTAAGGCGCGGGGTCGCCCAAGAAATCATGATCGCGTACCCGGCGGCCGAGACGGCGGCCCTTCGATCCGGTCGAACCCGGTCCCTAGGGAGATTCCCTTAAGAGCTGAACCGGAATGTCGCGGCCGCCTCCGGCCGCGTAGCCATGGACCCCGTCACGCGTTCCCGACGAGGATCCCCATGCCGCTCGCCCTCGCCACCGCCAGCCTCGCCCCCGCGCCGGGCCTCGGGCTCGCGCCGGCCACCCGCGTCCCGCAGGACCTGGGACCGGAGACGCGCCGCCGCTTCGAGGCCGACGAGGAGATCTACGCCGAGGGCGACCGCGCCGCGGCCGTCTACCGGGTCGTGTCCGGCGCGGTGCGGACCTACCGGCTGCTGAGCGACGGGCGGCGGCAGATCGACGGCTTCCACCTGCCGGGCGACATCTTCGGCATCGAGGCCGGGGGCGAGCGCCGCTCCGGCGCCGACGCGGTGACCGACACCCTCGTCGGCGTCCATCGCCGCAGCGACCGGGACGCGCTGGTGCGCCAGGAGGGTCCGCTCGCGCGCGAGGTGGTCGCGTCCATGATGCGGGCGCTGGAGCGGGCGCAGGACCACATGGTGCTGCTGGGCCGGAAATCCGCCCGGGAGCGCGTCGCGAGCTTCCTGCTCGGGCTCTCGGAGCGGGCCGGGGCCGGCGGCCCCGTGGCGCTGCCGATGTCGCGGGCCGACATCGCCGACCATCTCGGCCTGACGATGGAGAGTGTCTCGCGCACGCTCACGCAGCTGGAGCGGGAGGGCCTCATCGCGCTCCCGGCCCACCGGCGCTCCGTCGTGCTCAAGGACGAGGCGGCGCTCCGGCGCCTGGACGGCTGACCGGCACCCGGCCGGAATGTTGCCCGGCGAAGGGCCGCGGTCTAGGACAGACTCCTCAAGCCCCCCGGCCCCGCAGCACCGGGGGCCTCTGCCCCAGGGCTCGCGGCTGCCATGACGGATCCCGCAGACGCCTCCAGCCCCCATCCGGCCGGCAACGGGTCGCTCAGCGTCGAGGCGCTGCGGAACGCCCTCGACGAGGCGGGGGTCTGCGTCTGGTCGCTCGACATCGCGACCGGCCGCGTGACGGTCTCACCCGGCAGCATCCGGCTGTTCGGCGTCCCGCCCGAGCGCCTGACCTCCCTCGCCGCGACGCAGGACCTCGTCCATCCGGAGGACCGCGACGCCCGCGCGCAGGCCATCCGGCACGCCCTGGAGACGGGCGGGGGCTACGAGGTCGAGTACCGGGTCCTGCGGCCCGACGGACAGACCCTGTGGGTGCGCGCGCGGGGCCGGGTGACGCGGGACCCGGACGGGCGGCCGGCCCACCTGCGCGGCGTGGTGTTCAGCATTCACGCGCAGCGGCAGGTGGAGGAGGAGCTGCGCGCCCGCGAGGCGCATCTGCGCTCGATCCTGGAGACGGTGCCGGACGCGATGATCGTCATCGACGAGCAGGCGCAGATCCGCTCCTTCAGCGCCGCCGCCGTGCGCCAGTTCGGCTACGCCCCCGAGGAGGTGGAGGGGCAGAACGTCAGCGTCCTGATGCCGGAGCCCTACCGCAGCCAGCACGACACCTACATGGCCCGCTACCTCGCCACCGGGGACCGGCGCATCATCGGCATCGGCCGCGTGGTGGTGGGCCAGCACAAGGACGGCGCGACCTTCCCGATGGAACTCGCGGTCGGCGAGATGCGCTCGGCCGGGGCGCGCTACTTCACGGGCTTCATCCGCGACCTCACCGAGCGCCGGCGCACCGAGACGCGGCTGCAGGAGCTGCAATCCGAGCTCGTGCACATGTCGCGCTTCACGGCGCTCGGCGAGATGGCCTCGACGCTCGCCCATGAGATCAACCAGCCGCTCACCGCCATCGCCAGCTACCTGAAGGGCTGCCGCCGCCTGCTGCAGCGCCTGCAGGCGCCCGAGGCGGCGCTCCTCTCCGAGGCGGTCGACCAGGCCGCCGACCAGGCGCTCCGGGCGGGCCAGGTCATCCGCCACCTGCGGGAATTCGTTTCGCGCGGCGAGGGCGAGCGGCACATCGAGGGGCTGCCGAAGCTGATCGAGGAGGCGAGCGCGCTCGCCCTCGTCGGCGCCAAGGAATGCGGCGTGCGCGTCACCTTCGCGTTCGACCCCGACGCCCCGCTGGTGCTCGCCGACCGCATCCAGGTGCAGCAGGTGCTCCTGAACCTCATCCGCAACGCCATCGAGGCGATGCAGGACGCACCCCGGCGCGCGCTGCGGGTGACCACGCGGGCGCTGCCCGCGGAGGGGCTGGTGGAGATCGGCGTGGCCGATACCGGCCCGGGCCTCGCGCCGGAGGTGGCCGCGCGCCTGTTCCAGCCCTTCGTGACGACGAAGGCGCACGGCATGGGGGTCGGCCTGTCGATCTGCCGCACCATCGTGGAGGCCCATGGGGGCAAGATCCGGGTGGAATCGCGCCCGGGGCAGGGGACCGATTTCCGCTTCACCCTGAGGGCGGTCGACAGGCGGGAGCTCGACGATGTCCGCTGAGCCGGTGGTGCACGTGGTCGACGACGACGCGGCGGTGCGGCGGTCGCTGGCCTTCCTGCTCGCCTCGGACGGGCTGCCGGTGCGGCTGCACGGCTCGGCCGCGGCCCTCCTCGACGCCGTCCCGGAGGTCACGGGCTGCGTGGTCACGGACGTGCGCATGCCGGACCTCGACGGCCTCGAACTGCTGCGCCGGCTGCGGGCGCGGGGCGACGCCGCACCGGTGATCGTGATGACCGGCCACGCGGACGTGCCGCTGGCCGTGGCGGCGATGAAGGAGGGCGCCATCGACTTCATCGAGAAGCCCTTCGACGACGAGGTCTTCCTCGCGATCGTCCGGGCCGCCCTCGACCGCCGGCGCGAGAGCGCCGAGCAGGACGCCGCCGCGGCGGACCTCCGCCGGCGCGTCGCCGCGCTCTCGGCGCGCGAGGGACAGGTGCTCGACGCCCTCGTCGCCGGCAAGGCCAACAAGGTCATCGCCCGGGACCTCGGGATCAGTCCGCGCACGGTCGAGATCTACCGCGCCAACCTGATGGCGAAGATGCGGGCCGGCAGCCTCTCCGAACTGGTGCGCATGGCCCTCGTGGCGGGCGGGCGCAGCGCCTGAGCCTCATCCGCGGCGATCAAGCTGATCCCATATCTTACCGCGGGCGGAAGGATCCGTGATCGACTCATCACCTGAACGGAGGCGTGTTGTGTCTTCCAGAGGTGTTCAGCCGATGAGTCTGTCAGGGGCGTTGACGGTCGCCTCCTTGAGCGAGAGGTTCCCCGCGTCACGATCTTCGACGCAGGGCTCAAATCTCACCGCAACGACGATGTCTTGCGGGCGCATTCCATTTAGTGGAACCGCGCCGCGAGGCCGAGTTCCGCCACCGCCACGCCGAGCGTCACCGTCGTGGTCAGGAGGAGGCTGAGCGCCAGCACGTCCAGGCGCCGGATGCGGCGGTCGGGACGGTTGTCGTTGGCCGGCCGGGGCGGGGGCAGGGCGGGCCCGCCGCGTGGGCTCGCCCGCAGGTCGATCTCCAGACCATCGTGAGGCAAGGCGGAGTCCTCCGGCTCCGGAGCGGACCGCACCGGTTTCGGGTCGGATCCTTTGTGACTCCGGGCCCGCGGCGCCGCAAGCGGCGCCGGCCCCTCAGCGCGTCGGCGGCAGCGCCCGCTGGAGCCGCACGCGGATCGTCGCGCCCGGCTCGGCGAGCCGAAAGGCGGCGGCGGCGAAATCCGGCCGGCCGCCGCGGCCGGCATTGTTCGAGAAGCCGTAGGGCTCCCGCGGCAGGCCGAGCGGCGTGCGAGTGAGGCGCCCGTCCCCGTCGAGATCCTGGAAGGCCGCCACCGCGTAGGTCCCGGGGGGCACCCCGGTGAAGCCGAAGCGCAGCCGCGCGGCGCTCGCGGGCTGGTTCTGGCCCAGGCGGCAGGATTCCTCCGTCAGCCCCCCGGCGCAGAGCGCCACGTAGACCGCGCCCGCCCCCGGCTGCGCCCCGTCGAGATCGACGACGAGGTCGGCCGCGGCCGCGGGCGCCGCCGGGACGAGCGCCGACAGGAGTGCCGGGATCAGCGCGGCGCGCGCCCTCACGTGGCCTCCCGGGGCGGCGCGACCTCGAGGGGCGGCGCGAGGTCCGGCAGGGCGGGGCGGCGCTCGCGGGCCAGATCCTCCAGCAGGAGCCGCGCCGTGATGCGGGCGCCCTCGTAGATCACCGGCAGGCCGGAGCCCGGATGGGTGCCGCCGCCGACGAGGTAGAGGCCGCGCCCGAAGCGGTTGTGCGGGCGGAAATACAGCATCTGGCCGAGATCGTGCGAGAGGTTGAAGGTCGCCCCCTCGTTCACCGCGAAGTCGTCGCGCCAGTGGGTCGGGTCGACGATGCGCTCGTAGCGGATGCGGCTCTCGATGTCGGGGATCCCGAGGAGCTTCAGCCGGTCGAGGACGAGGCGGCGGTAGCCCGCCCGGGTGGCCTCCCAGTCGATCCCGGCGCGCAGGTTCGGCACCGGCACCAGCACGTAGAGGCTGGTATGGCCGGGGGGCGCCATGCCGCCATCCGTGAAGCCCGCGTGCTGCACGTAGAGCGAGGGCTGCATCGGCAGGGTGCCGCCGGAGATCTCCGCGATGTTGCGCCGGTAATCCTCGGCGAGGAGGATCGTGTGGTGGCCCAGGCCCTCCGGCATCCGGCCCTCGATGCCGAGATAGAGCATGAAGGTCGAGCAGGAGAGCCGCGCCCGGTCGAGCTTGGCGTCCCGCCAACGCGGACGGTGCCGCTCCGGCACCAGGGCCCGCACCACCTTGGCGAAGTCGCCGTTGACGACCACCGAATCGGCCTCGATGCGCTCGCCCCCGGCCTCGACGCCGACGGCGCGGTCATCGCGGAACAGCACCCGGTCGACGGTGGTGCCGAGCCGGATGTCGACGCCGAGCCGCCGGGCGAGCCCGGCCATCGCCTCCGACACCGCCCCGCAGCCGCCCACCGGATGGAACACTCCGTGCTCGTATTCGAGGAAGCTCAGGATGGTGAACAGGCTCGGGCAGCGGAAGGGCGACATCCCGAGGTACTTGGTCTGGAACGAGAAGGCGAGGCGCACCCGCGGATCGGCGAAGGTGCGCTGCAGGTCGCGGTCGACCGTGGCGTGGGGGCGCAGCAGCGGCAGGGCCCGGAGCATCGCCGGCGAGGCGAGGCTGCGCAGGGTGTCGAAGGCCTGCTCCAACACCGGCCGGAAGGCCTGGAGCTTGGCGCGGTTGTCCGCGAGGTAGGCCGGCACGTTCGCCGCGTCGGCGGGGGCGAGCCGGGCGATCTCGGCCTGGAGCCGGGCCACGTCCGAGGAGGCGCGGATCTCGCCGCCGCCCTCGAAGACGAGGTGGTAGAGGGGATCGAGGCGCTCGAGCCGGACGTGGTCCTCCAGCCGCTCGCCGCAGGAGGCGAAGATGTCGGCGAGGATGCGCGGGTAGAGGAAGAAGGTCGGCCCGATGTCGAAGCGGTAGCCGCCCGGCGCCGTCACCGTGCGGGTGCGGCCGCCGACGCAATCGTCCTTCTCGACGAGGGTGACGTGGACGCCCTCGCGCGCGAGGAGCAGCGCCACCGCCAGGCCGCCGGGCCCCGCCCCCACCACCACCGCACGCCGCCCCGACAGGGTGCGGTAGCCTTCTCGCGGCTGAAGCAACGCGTCGCTCCTCAGGCGTCTGGTCCGGATGAACCGTCCGGATGAAGCGGTTTCCCCCTACGGCCTAGTTTGGCGCGCGCGGCCGCAGCGGCAATTGCCGCTCTTTGTCGCGCTGGACGGAGCGTGACAGGATCGCGCGCCAGGGACCGGGCGGGACGGGGGATCCGGATGGACATCGAGGAGCGGCTGCGCGAGCGGCTGCGCAAGGCCGAGCGCCTGTTCGCGGGCGCCGCGACGGCGGGCGAGCGGGACGCGGCCGAGGCGGCGCTGGGGCGCCTGCGGGCGCGCCTCGCCGAGACGGCGCGGCGCGAGCCACCGGTCGAGCTGAAGCTCACCGTGCCGGACGCGTGGTCGGCCCGGCTGCTGATCGCGCTCTGCCGCCGCTACGGCCTGCGCCCCTACCGCTACGCCCGCCAGCGCCGCACGACCGTAATGGTGCGCGCGCCGCGCTCGGTCTTCGACGCGGTGGTCTGGGCGCCGTTCACGGCCCTGCACGAGGAGATGCAGGTGTTCTTCGAGGAGACGACCGAGCGGCTGATCCGCCGGGCGGTGCACGGCGAGGCGCAGGACGCCGAGACGGTGCCGGAGGCGCTGCCGGGCGGCTGACGCGATCAGCCCCCGGAGAGCCGCCCGCCCCCGATCCGGTGCAGGGCCACCGCGCCCGCCGCCGCGACATTGAGCGAGTCGACGCCCGGCGCCATGGCGATCCGCACCCGCCGGGCGCGGGCCATGAGGGCCTCGGGGAGCCCGGTGCCCTCGGTGCCGAGCAGCAGCATCGCCCGGGAGAGGGGCGGCAGCGCCACCAGATCCTCCGCGCCCGAGGGACTCAGCGCCAGGGGTTCGAGGCCGTGGCGCGCGCAGAGGGCGATGAGCGCCTCCCCGTCCGGGACGCGGCCGAAGGGCAGGGTCAGGGCGGTGCCGGCCGAGACCCGGATCGCCTTGCGGTAGAGGGGATCGCAGGTGGCGGCGTCGAGCAGCACCGCGTCGGCCCCGAAGGCGGCGGCGTTGCGGAAGAGGCCGCCGACGTTGTCGTGGTTGGCGAGGCCGACGAGGCCCAGGAGGAGCGCGGGGCCCGCCGGCACCAGGGAATCCGGGTCCGGCGGCGGACCGGAGAGCCCGATCGCCAGCACGCCGCGGTGGATCGGGAAGCCGGCGAGCGCGCCCATCACCGGGCGGGGCGCCACGTAGACCGGGGCGGCGAGGGCCGCCGCCGCCAGGGCGGGCGCGAGGCCCGGCAGGCGCTCGGGCGAGAGCAGGACCGACTCGATCCCGAACCGGGCCCGCCCGGAGAGCAGCACCCGCAGCACCACCTCGCCCTCGGCGACGAAGCGGCCCTGGCGCCCGACGAGGTCGCGCTCGCGGATGGCCGCGTAGGCGGCGAGCCGCGGGTCGGCGGGATCGTCGATGCGGACCGGGTCGAGCAAGGGGCGGCGTCAGCCCTTGGCGCGGGCCGCTAGGGGATCGGCCTCGGCCTTGGTCGGCACCTTCACCAGCGCCTCGCCGTCGAGGACGGTCTCGCCGCCGACGCTGCAGGTGCAGGTGAGGCGGGCGCGGCGGCGCTCGGGGACGAGTTCGGCCACCTCGACGGTGACGTCGACCGTGTCGCCGATGCGCACGGGGGCGCGGAAGTTCAGGCTCTGGCTGATATAGACCGCGCCCGGCCCCGGCAGGCGGGTGCCGAGCACCGCCGAGATCAGCCCCGCCGTGTACAGGCCGTGGGCGATGCGCGTGCCGAAGGGCGTGCGGGCCGCGAAATGCTCCGAGAGGTGGATCGGGTTGCGGTCGCCGGTGATCTCCGCGAAGCCGACCACGTCGGAGGACGAGATGGTCTTCGACAGGGTCTCGGCCATGCCGACGGCGAGATCCTCGAAGTACAGAACGCGCAGTTCGGGCAGCATCGCGTGTCTCTCCCTCTGGCGCGCGGGCGCGCCCCGGCGCGGCGCCCGCGCGTCGTGCGGCCTCGCACAGGTTGCCGGACGAATCCAGTGCACGAAGGTCGGGACCGGGACTCCGCCCGGCCCCGAGGGTTGGCGCGCCCCGCGCGGGCGGGGCATAGACGCGGGCCCGGTCCCGCACGACGGAGCGACAGGATGCCCGGCCACGCCCCCTTGGCGCCCCTGCGCCTGCTGCCCCTCTCCGACCTGCACCTGGAGCGGCGCAAGCCCGCCGACCTCCCGCCGCTCGCCGAGGCCTTCGACGTCCTCGTCTGCGCGGGCGACGTCTGGGAGGGGCAGCCGGAGCGCGGCCTGGCGGTGCTGCTCGCCCTCGCGGGCGACCGCCCGGTGGTGCTGGTGCCGGGCAACCACGAGCATTACGCGCCGGCGGGCGATCGCCGCACGGCGCCGGCGCTGCTCGCGGCCCTCGCCGCGGAGGCGGAGCGGATCAACCGGGAGGCCGGGTGGCGCCGGATCGCGCTGCTGCGGGCCGGGGAGGGGACGGTGATCGCGGGCGTGCGCTTCGTCGGCGCGACGCTGTGGAGCGACTGGTCCCTGGCCGGCCGCTGGCTCGCCCCCGACGCCCCGGCCCGGCCCGCCGACCCGGTGGCCTACGCGGCCGCCCGCATGACCGATCCGCTCACCGGCTCGCGGGAGTTCCGGGCGATCCGGCTGGGGGATTGCAGCCCCTGGACCCCCGAGGCCGCGATGGCGGCGCATGCCCGCGACCGCGCCCGCCTGGAAGCGGCGCTCGCGGTGCCGCATGCCGGGCCGACCGTGGTGGTGACCCACCACCCGCCCATCGCCGAATCCGCCGACCGCTACCGCGACGCCCCGGGCGTGCCCTGGTGGGTGCCGGCCTTCTACGCGACGACGCTGCTGGAGGATCTGGCACCGGCCGCACGGCCTGTGCTGTGGATCTCGGGGCATTTCCACGCCGCGCACGACCTCGTCCTGCACGGGACGCGCTGCGTGGCGAACCCCGTGGAGGGGAAGAGCTTCGATCCGGGGCGGGTGGTCGCGGTAGATGCCCGGTCCGCGAGCGCGTGCGAAGCATCCGATCGCCGCTGAGATCGGGGTGCCCACGGCGGTTGCCGCACACGGGCGCGCAAGACCGGTCGGACGGATGGTCTCGACCTTCGCCCAGCGGATTTATCAGCTCTGACGCATGCGAATACCGACACAAAAGCGATTGACAGAGCAAGCGAGGTCTATAAATCACAGCTGCTGCAGTTCTGGAAAACGAAATCATGTTTCAGACATGGCGCAATTTTTTTCGCCGATCTCAAATCCAGCACGTGGTGGCGACGAAAATCGAATCCGTTTCTTCGAAAGTAAAATTCGAGTCCGATGCTCGGATTTGTATTTGTCTCAGCGGACAACTTCGCTCTCCGGCAATCGCACTTGAAAACTTAAGGGCCGCCTGCAGCAATCACAGCGTGACAGTCATTCTGTCGACATGGTCGAAGATCGGCCGACGCATCGACGGAACCGTGAGTGCATCGCAAGCCTATCGCATGTTCGAACCAGACGCAGCAAGCGCTATTAGCTGGTCTTGGTTTGGGACGTCTCTCTCTTCATTCCTACCTGCTCTCTACGATGAGACCAAGCATAAGCTCGAGGGTCATGACGCGGACGTCCAGGCCGACGAAGATCGAATCGAGACGATAGTTAGAAGCTATTTCCCCGACGCTATCATCGATATTGAAGATTCCGACGTTTTGGATTTATCTTTCGAAGCGGAGAGGGTTGATCCGAATTCGATGCGCATGTTCTACAAGGCCTGGAGGGTCAACGAGATCAAGCGACGCCTCGAGCGAAAGCGCGGTCGTCAATTTGACTACGTCATCCGTATGCGGCCTGATTTCCTGCTGAACACGATCGATGAAGCTTTCATTTCCAGTTCGTGCACAGAAAAATGCATTCTGGTCGACGGGAAAATCGAAGGTCAACTATGGGCGGATGACAGTCTTGCCATCGGAAAATCTGAAGCGATTGATAAATATTGTCGTGTTTTTGGTAAACTTGTCATAGACAGGGAAAATTGGGATTTCATCCATCGCGAATTGGGATCTCATCTCCAATCGATGGGCATCGATTTTGTCCGCTATCCTTATCACGGTTACATCGCGCCCGATATCAAATTTAGCTGCGATGATGTGATCCGAGCCCTGAGACATCAACAGAATACAGGCACAACATGGTCTCTCAACCACATCATCAGCCTGCGATCGCTGGAAATTTTCGAAGCGATCTCACGGGGCGATCTAGCGGCGGCAGATGGCAAGTTAGAAGAACTGCTCACCGATCAAGAACTCAAATCGGCGCCGAAAGACGGCTTGTTCTTCGTCCTCGGCGAGCTTTCTCGGGCGAAGAACCACCATCGCAAAGCGTTCGCCCTGTTCGCTCTCGCGATCACGGCGCGCGACAGGGATGCCGTCGCGGAGCAATGGTATCCCATTCAGCGTGCCGCGACGGTCGCGGCCAGGCTTCCGGACATCATCACTGCCGACCGCTCCGCTGCGATCGTCGAGGACATCTCCCATTATTCATTCTCGGACGTGTTTTCACATCGTGTCGCAGACATCATTAAAGAGTTATTCGGCAGCATGCACCCCAGAGTGGAAGCGACGTTGCCCAAAATCATCTCATCGAATCATTTTATAGAGCGCTATACGCGAGAGCTGGACCATGCCGATCGCTCGGAGGAGGCGCTTGTCATTCTGGGAGATGCGGTCAGATCCGGAAAGATCACGGATCTTGGAACACGCTACCGGCTGGCCGATCGGTACAAGGCTTCGGGCAAATACGTGGAAGCTTATCAAACACAGAAGGCCGCCATGGTCCTCGACGTGCCTCATGCCGGTGCGAACCGACAGCTCGCGGAAATCTGTGCGAGCCTGGGGGAGTGGGAGGAGGCTCATCGCGCCGCCGTCACCGCCTTCACGCTCATTCCGAGCGTCGTCCATGCCATCGTCCTCGCTGCCACGGCCTTGAGGAACGACGATTCCGCGAACTTTGCCCGCGCCATGGAAATGGTACCGCCCGACGCGGAGAACGAGGCCGCGACGCTCGCGATACCCGGCGTCTCATCGATGCTGAAGGACGCCCGAGCAAAGTGGCAAGCCGGCAGCTAAATCTTTCTCAGAATGGGATGCCGGTACTTGATATCCTGTCGGTCCGCAGTGCCGGTCGGCGAGCGAGACGGTGCGGGGCGCTGCTGGAACAGCCCGCGACGGCGCCCCCGTCGCGGGCCGTGTCGCGGACTCGCACCGTTCATCGGAGATCGCGGCGCCTCCGCTCATCGGTGGGCGGTAGGCGAGGTCTGGAACGGGGCCGCGGCGAAGCTGCGTCGGGACCTGAGCGGTCCCCTGGCTCGATCGGTCTCGTTGCTGAGATGCGAGATTGAGGCGTCCGAATTCCCGTCCAGCAGAAGCCGGCCTCCCCGCTGCAGCCCTCGTCACGACGGAGGCCGGCCCGCATCCCGGGCGCCGGCGTCGCAATTCTCCGAAACGGCGAGAGCCTTCCACACGGCCCCAAATGAACCGTGTCCACTCCATGGTCAGCCGACTTCATGAAGAATATGGCAAGAAATTTTTCCGCATGGACGCTATTCCAGGAATGCCTGCAGATCCATATGCATGGCATGACCAAGCAGATCTTTATATACGGCCTGAACTACGACCCAAGCTGCCTCGTGATGGCGATTTTTCGCGATTACAGACTTCATTATTTTCAGGGCCTTAGCATAGTCTCTTCGATCACGCCAAGCATGTTTTCCGCATATGAATGTTGCATTTGGGTCATTTAAAAATACTCCTTCCTGAGTCAACTTTTCTACAATAGGACAATATTTTATGAGAGCTTCAATATCATTCATGTCATCAGCGATTTTAACGGCTGTGGCTGCATTCCATAAAAAATCAGGAGCCATATTGACTGCATTCGTAGCATACTCTTTCGCTTTGGACAGATTTCCGCGCGATCTTTCATAATTAGCAAGAGTATTGAATGCGAAACTCCTGCACTCTTCGTCGATATCGGAGTAATGGGCGATTCGAGACAGCCGCTCGGAATTTTTCCCTAGATCGTCAGCACGAATTAACATCGATCGTTCGACGGCATAACAGGCACGGATGAGCTCTGGATAATTGAGCATTCGCCCAGTATCTTGCGCCTCCAGCTCACGCATGGAACCTTTCGCGGCAGCATCAAGAAACGTCTTCAAATCATATTTTATCTGAATGTAGTTCGGCAACGTATGCATCAAGCCGCGTACGCTGATATGTTGTATCTTTTCAGATCCGCACAACTCCGTGGCCGATAGAGCGCAAACGAGATCCGTTATGGATCCTTCTCCTGTATAAAGAAATACTTTAACTTTTGAGTTTCTAATTTCTTCATAGATATTCAAAGGGCAGTCTCTGCCGTTCAAATGCCCTGGACTCGCGCCACCGACAATATTGAGGATGAACTCCGTCCCCATGCCGATTGCGAAATCTGCGTCGATCAGGGCTCCGTACAAGATTGCCCCGTAGCCGCCCATAGAGCCGCCGAACGTGATAATTTTCGTATCTGCGTTGCGGAGGCTGTCGACTGTTTCCTTCAGCCTCCGCCGCGTCCCCTCGATCGAATCGCCGAAACCGGGAACTCCGTCCAGAAACCACTGACTGTCCGCACAATTGAGGTATATACGGTGAGCGTGTGCAGAACTTAATACATGACGTCCGATATAAACACCGGGAGGTACGAGCACAGGAGCGAAATATATATATATATTATCGGCCCCCTCGCATCGCTCCACGAGATGAAACGCACCTTGGTCAACGACTGAGACATTATACATGTGCAATACCCCCATTCGTGGCACTAATCAACATTGGATACCCTCGACCGTGGCGAGTGTGTGATTCCATCCGATGCAAGAGCAAAGCCATGATGGCATTACATTGGCGCCAGCATCCACGGTAAATCGGGTTTCTTGTTCGGCCTTGAAGTAGCTCTCCCTAAGTACTATCGTATTATATAACAAGTTAGCACGCTTACAATGCTCATTGTCGGCCGTCGTCATCTCAAACCGAGGCGCCGGCTGGCCGAGACGTAAACATTCTCCCGGCGATCGTATGCCGTCACCGGTTCGGTCTGACCGCGTCGGGCCCCCTCTCCGCCTCACCGCCGGCCGGTCGATCGCCGTCTCCCTCGGGCACGGTGGTCGGCATCCGCCCCGCGTATCCGGCAGAATGTCAGGCGTGCGCATCGGAGCCAACGCGCCACGGTCGATATCGACGCTGACACGGTCGACGCTTCGACCGGCGCAACGGGGAGACGGCCATCGGGGCATCCCGGTCACAGCCTTGGTGCGGGCCCGCGATGTTCATCACACAGCCCATCAGAATAGCGCGAAACCTGCGCAAGCAGGCTCGACCACGTGTCAGGCGGAACCCCGACACCTAACCGACCGGCGGCGCGCATCGCGTTGCAATCGCGCGGCGCTCAGGGCCTCTGATTCCGCCAAATTTCCCAAACCAGATCGGCCATGCTTCCGTGGAGCATCGCTCCGGAGTGGCCGCAACCGGATGAGACACGTGAGAGCCCCCCGACGCTCTATGTATTCAATAGAGTCCTGAAGAATGCGACCGTCTTCCCGATCCCTTCCCGGAGTTCCACCGTCGGCTCCCAGTCGAGCACCTGCTTGGCCTTGGTGATGTCCGGCCGGCGCTGCTTCGGGTCGTCGGGCGGCAACGGGCGGTACACCAGCTTCGAGCGCGAGCCCGTCACCTCGAGCACGACCTCGGCGAGTTGGCGGATCGTGAACTCGCCCGGATTGCCAATGTTGATCGGGCCCGTCACCTCCGGGCCGGTGCTCATCATCCGCAGGATCGCCTCGACGAGGTCGTCCACGTAGCAGAACGAGCGCGTCTGCTCGCCGTCCCCGTAGAGGGTGATGTCCTCGCCCTTGAGCGCCTGCACGATCAGGTTCGACACCACGCGCCCGTCGTTCGGGTGCATGCGCGGGCCGTAGGTATTGAAGATCCGCACCACCTTGATCTGCACGTTGTGCTGCCGGTGATAGTCGAAGAACAGCGTCTCGGCGCAGCGCTTGCCCTCGTCGTAGCAGGAGCGGAAGCCGATCGGGTTCACGCGGCCCCAGTACTCCTCGGATTGCGGGTGCACCTCCGGGTCGCCGTAGACCTCGGAGGTCGAGGCCTGCAGCACCTTCGCCCTCACCCGCTTGGCCAGCCCCAGCATGTTGATGGCGCCGTGGACGCTGGTCTTCGTCGTCTGGACCGGGTCGAACTGGTAGTGTACCGGCGAGGCGGGGCAGGCGAGGTTGTAGATCTCGTCGACCTCGACGTAGAGCGGGAAGGTCACGTCGTGCCGCATCAGCTCGAAGCCGGGCTGGCCGAGCAGGTGCCGGACGTTGTGGCGGGTACCGGTGAAGAAGTTATCGAGGCACAGCACCTCGTGGCCCTGCGCCAGCAGCCGCTCGCAGAGATGCGAGCCGAGGAAGCCGGCGCCCCCCGTCACCAGGATCTTCTTGATGTTGCCGTAGCGCATGGTCGTCTCGGAATGGTCCGGAGCGCGCCGCGGGGCGGCCCCTGGGGATCGGGGAGGCGGCGGGGGCGCGGCCGTCAGGCCTGCGCCGCCGGCCGGCCGACGCTCGTATAGGTGAAGCCGTGCTTGCGCGCGTCCTCCGGGCGGTAGACGTTGCGCAGGTCTACCAGCACCGGCGCCGCCATCGCGGCCCGCAGCCGCTTGAGGTCGAGCGCCCGGAAGGCGTCCCACTCCGTCACCAGCACCAGCGCGTCCGCGCCCTCGGCGCAGGAATAGGCGTCCTCAGCGTACTCGACCCCGGTGAGGAGCGGGCGCGCCTGCTCGATGCCCTCGGGATCGTAGGCCCGCACCCGGGCGCCCGCATCCTGCAGCCCCGCGATGATGGCGAGCGAGGGCGCGTCGCGCATGTCGTCGGTGTTGGGCTTGAAGGTCAGGCCGAGCACCGCGATCGTCCGGCCCCGCACGGAGCCGCCGCAGGCCGCGATCACCTTGCGGGCCATCGCCCGCTTGCGCTGGTCGTTGACCGACACCACCGTCTCGACGAGCCGCACCGGCGCGCCCGCGTCCTGCGCGGTCTTGACCAGCGCCAGCGTGTCCTTGGGGAAGCAGGAGCCGCCGTAGCCCGGCCCGGCATGCAGGAACTTCGAGCCGATGCGGTTGTCGAGCCCGATGCCGCGGGCCACCTGCTGCACGTCCGCCCCGACCTTCTCGCAGAGATCCGCCATCTCGTTGATGAAGGTGATCTTGGTGGCCAGGAACGCGTTCGCCGCGTACTTGGTCAGCTCGGCCGTGCGCCGGGTGGTGATCAGGATCGGCGCCTGGTTGAGGTAGAGCGGGCGGTAGAGCTCGCTGATCACCTCGGCCGAGCGAGTCTCTTCGGCCCCGATGACGATGCGGTCGGGGCGCTTGAAGTCGGAGATCGCCGCACCCTCGCGCAGGAATTCCGGGTTCGACACCACGCCGAATTCCGCGTCGGGCCGGGTCTCGCGGATGATCCGCTCCACCTCGTCGCCGGTGCCGACCGGCACCGTCGACTTGGTGACGATGACGGTGAAGCGGGTCAGCGCCCGGGCGATGTCGCGGGCCGCCTGGTGCACGTAGGACAGGTCCGCGAAGCCGTCGCCGCGCCGGGAGGGCGTGCCCACCGCGATGAACACCGCGTCCGCCTCCGCCACGCCCTCGGCGAGGTCGGTCGTGAAGGTGAGCCGGCCCTGGCGGACGTTCTCGGCCACGAGGGCGTCGAGGCCCGGCTCGAAGATCGGCATCCGCCCGGCCTTGAGGGCCTCGATCTTGGCCGGATCCTTGTCGACGCAGGTGACCGTGTGGCCGAAATCGGCGAAGCACGCCCCGGAGACCAGTCCGACATAGCCGGACCCGACCATCGCCACGCGCATCGCTTCACCCCTCGAATCCCGCTCTCATCGCGCGGAATACAGGGCTCCGCCACCGTCCGCAACGGTGCGGGCCGTCCCTTCGTTTGCCGGCCGCCGAGAGGATCCGGGAGCGGGCACGATCCGACCACGGTATTGCGGCCACGCTTGACTCGACCAGAACGCGTCAATACCGATCGCTGCACGCTCAGGATGGGAAGCATGGCGACGGAGACGACGCGCAGACGTGCCCTGATTTCCGGCATCACGGGCCAGGACGGCGCCTATCTGGCGCAGCTTCTGCTCGGGAAAGACTACGAGGTCTTCGGCATCGTGCGCCGGTCGAGCCATGCCGGGATCTTCGACCACCGCCTCAAGTGGCTCGGCATCGCCGAGGACGTCACCCTCATCGATGGAAACCTGATCGACCTGTCGAGCCTGATCCGCATCGTCGGCGACGTCGCGCCCGACGAGGTCTACAATCTGGCGGCGCAATCCTTCGTCGCCTCGTCCTGGCAGCAGCCGATCCTGACCGGGCAGGTCACCGGCCTCGGTGCGACGAACCTGCTCGAGGCGGTGCGCATCATGGCGCCGCGGGCCCGCTTCTACCAAGCCTCCTCCTCGGAGATGTTCGGCCGGATCCAGGAGCGGGAGCAGAGCGAGGCGACCCCCTTCTATCCCCGCTCCCCCTACGGCGTGGCCAAGCTCTACGCCCACTGGATGACCGTCAATTACCGCGAGAGCTTCGGGCTGCACGCCTCGAACGGCATCCTGTTCAACCACGAATCGCCCCTGCGCGGCGTCGAGTTCGTGACCCGCAAGGTCACGGACGGGGTCGCCCGGATCAAGCTCGGCCTCGCCACGCAGCTGCGCCTCGGCAACATCGACGCCAAGCGCGACTGGGGCCACGCGCGGGACTACGTGCGCGCCATGTGGCTGATGCTGCAGCAGGAGGCGCCGGACGACTACGTGGTGGCGACCGGCCGCACGACCACGGTGCGCGACATGTGCCGGATCGCCTTCGCGCATGCGGGCCTCGCCCTCGACGACCACCTCGTCATCGACCCGGCGCTGTTCCGCCCGGCCGAGGTCGACGAGCTGCTGGGCAACCCCGCCAAGGCCGCGCGCGTTCTCGGCTGGGTGCCCCACATCACCCTCGAGGAGATGATCACCGAGATGGTCGACGCGGATCTCGCACGCCTGCGCGCCGCATGACCGGTCCGGCGACCGCCGGAGCGCGGGCGTGAGGCGCATCCTGATCACGGGCGCGACCGGGTTCGTCGGCCGCCACGCGGCCGTCGCGCTGCGGGCGCGGTTCGGTCCCGGGGCCGTGCTGCACGGCCTCGCGCGCAAAGCCGGGGCGGTCCCCCTGCCGGAGGGCGTCGTGCCCGTCCCGGCCGACCTCGCGGACCGGCGGGCCGTCGCGGCGATCCTGCGCGACCTCGCCCCGACCGACATCCTCCACCTCGCGGCGCAAGCTTCCGTGGCCGGCGGCGCGGCCCGGCCGCTCGCCGCCTGGGAGGCGAATGTCGGGAACCTGATCATCCTGGCCGAGGCGATCCTGGCGCAGTGCCCGGCCGCCAACCTCTTCTTCGTGAGTTCGGGCGAGGTCTACGGACGGGCCTTCCTGCCGGGGCAGCCGGTGAGCGAAGCGGTGCCGCCGGCGCCGGTCGGCCCCTACGCGACCACGAAGCGCGTCGGCGAGCAGCTGCTGACCGACGTGCTCGGCGCGGCCGCCGGGCGCCTGGTCATCCTCAGGCCCTTCACGCAGATCGGTCCCGGGCAGGACGAGCGCTTCGCGGTCGCCTCCTTCGCAGCGCAGATCGCCCGCATCGAGGCCGGGCTGACGCCGCCGGTGCTGGAGGTCGGGAACCTCGCGGCGCGACGCGACATCCTGGACGTGCGCGACGTCGCGGAGGCCTACGCGGACCTCGTGGCGGCCGCCGACGGACTGGACAAGACCAGCCTCTACAACATCTGCTCCGGGAGGGCGCGCGCGATCGAGAGCGTCCTGTCCGGACTGGCCGCGCTCGCCCGCGCCCGGTTCGAAGTCAGGATCGCCCCCGACCGACTGCGCCCGTCCGAGATCCCGATCGCGTGCGGAGACGCGGCGGCGCTCGCATCCGCCATCGGCTGGCGGCCGCGGCGGGTCCTGGACGAGACCCTGGCGGACGTGCTCGACGACGCCAGGGCCCGCCTCGGCCGAGGCTAGAGAGGGGCCGCCCGCCGCGGCGGATCCCCACGCGCCGCGGAGGCCGCGGCGCGACCATGGACCAGGAGCCGGCCGGATCGCCGCGCGATCGGATCCGGCTCTCGACGGAGCACCGCCTCCGGCAACAGAAGGGCAGGATGAGAGTGATGACGTTTCCCACGCCGCACGGATCGCTGGCCCCGAACAGCTTCGCGTTCGAATCCCTGCCCCTCGTGGCGCCGACCGGCTTTCGCGAGTACGACGCCCGCTGGCTCTACCCGAAGGACCTGAACCTGATGGGGGTCCAGGCGCTCGGCCTCGGGCTCGCGACCCTGGTGCACGAACTGGGCGTGCGCCCCGACATCGTCACCGGGCACGATTTCCGCTCCTACTCCGCCGCGATCAAGCTCTCGCTCATCGCCGGCATGATGGCCGGGGGCCTGCGGGTGAAGGATATCGGGCTCTGCCTGTCGCCGATGGCCTATTTCGGGCAGTTCGCCCTCGACTGCCCCTGCGTCGCCATGGTGACGGCCTCGCACAACGACAACGGCTGGACCGGCGTGAAGATGGGGGCCGAGCGGCCGATGACCTTCGGGCCGGCCGAGATGACCCGCCTCAAGGAGATCGTGCTCTCGGGCGCCTTCCGGACCCGCGAGGGCGGCGCCTACGCCTTCGTGCCGGACTTCGCGGCGCGCTACCAGGCGGACCTGCTCTCGCGCACGAAGCCCCTCACCCGCAAGCTCAAGGTCGTGGCCGCCTGCGGCAACGGCACCGCCGGGGCCTTCGCGCCGGCCGTGCTGGAGGCGCTCGGCTGCGAGGTCGTGCCCCTCGACACCGAGGCCGACGCGACCTTCCCGCGCTACAATCCCAACCCGGAGGACATGGCGATGCTGCACGCCATCGCCGACACGGTGCGGGCGACCGGGGCCGATGTGGGGCTCGGCTTCGACGGCGACGGCGACCGCTGCGGCGTCGTGGACAACGAGGGCCACGAGATCTTCGCCGACAAGGTCGGCGTGCTCCTCGCCCGCGACCTCTCCCACCTGCATCCGGGCGCCACCTTCGTGGTGGACGTGAAGTCGACCGGCCTCTTCGCGGCCGATCCAGAGCTGCGGGCGCGGGACGTCAAGGCGGATTACTGGAAGACCGGCCATTCCTACATCAAGCGGCGGGTCAACGAGCTCAACGCCCTGGCGGGTTTCGAGAAGTCGGGCCACTTCTTCTTCAACGCGCCGATCGGGCGGGGCTACGACGACGGGCTGATGACGGCGATCGCGGTCGTCGAGATGCTCGACCGCAATCCCGGCCGCTCGCTCGCCGACCTCTACCGGGCGCTGCCCAAGACCTGGGGCTCGCCCACCATGTCGCCCCACTGCGCCGACGAGGTGAAGTACGGCGTGGTCGATCGGGTGACCGCCCGGATGCGGGCCCTGCAGGAGAAGGGCGAGCCGATCGGCGGCGCGCGCATCGTCGACCTCGTCACGGTGAACGGCGTGCGGGTCGTGACCGAGGACGGGACCTGGGGGCTCGTGCGCGCCTCCTCCAACAAGCCGGAGCTGGTGGTCGTGGTCGAGAGCCCGGTCTCCGAGGCGCGGCTGCGCGCGATGTTCCAGGGCGTCGACGGGATACTGCGCGAGAACGCGGAGGTCGGCGCCTACAACCAGACCATCTAGGCCGAACCGGAACCGGCTGGAACGATTCCTGCTGGAACGGTGCCTGCCGGAGGGTTCTCGGCCGAGGGCGTCGCGCGACGGGACGACGACCGGTTCGTCGCCGGACAGGCCGTGAGACCAGAGACGTGGAGCGGGCTCCGCCGGATCCCGCTCCGGACCAACGCCGACGCCCCCCGTGTCGGCCCCTGTTGTCCGGAGGATCCGGTCCGCCGCGACCGGGTCCTCCATCCCGCAGCGGGACGTGGCGCGATCCCTGCGCCGCGTGCCGCCGAAGGATCCTCGAACCGACGGTGACGCCATGAGCACCCTCATCCATCCCGTGATCCTCTGCGGCGGATCGGGCACGCGGCTGTGGCCCGCCTCGCGCGAGAGCCACCCCAAGCAGTTCATCCCGCTGGCGGAGGCGGAGCGCTCCTCCTTCCAGGCCACGGCGCTGCGAGTGGCGGACGGGAGCGTGTTCGCGCGGCCCACCGTCATCACCGCGCAGGACGCGCGCTTCATCGTCGGCGAGCAGCTCACGGCGGCCGGGGTCGAGGCCGATATCCTGCTCGAACCGCAGCGCCGGGACTCCGCCGCGGCGGTGGCGGTGGCGGCGCTCAACGCCGCGCGTGCCGACCGCGAGGCCCTGGTGCTGATCCTCGCCGCCGACCACGTGATCGGCGACACGCCGGCCTTCGTGGCGGCCGCGAAGGCGGCCGCGGTCGCGGCCCGCGACGGCGCCATCATGACGCTCGGCATCGCCCCGACGGCGCCCGCCACCGCCTACGGCTACATCCAGCCCGGCGCGCCGCTCGCGGGCGAGGCCGGGGGGGCGGGCGCCCGACAGGTCGCTCGCTTCCTGGAGAAGCCGGATGCGCGCCGCGCCGAGGGCCTGATCGCCGAGGGCGCCCTGTGGAACAGCGGCTACTTCCTGTTCCGGGCCGACGTGATGATCGAGGAATTGCGGGCCTTCGCGCCGGCGGTGCTGGAGGCCGCCACCCAGTCCCTGGACAAGTCGCGCCGGGACCTCGACTTCATCCGGCTCGACCCGGATTCCTTCGCGCAGGCGCCCAAGATCTCGATCGACTACGCGGTCATGGAGCACACGCGGCGCTGCGGCGTGCTGCCGGTGAGCTTCCCCTGGTCCGACATCGGCACCTGGGGGGCGCTGTGGGAGATCCTGCCGAAGGACGAGGCCGGCAACGCTCTGCGGGGCCGGGTCGCGGTGCGCGAGGCCCGCGACAGCCTCGTCCACAGCTCGGCGGACATCCTGACGACGGTGGTGGGCCTCGACGGGGTCGTGGTGGTGACGACGCCGGACGCGGTGCTGGTGACGAGCCGCGAGGCCGGCGCCGGGGTCAAGGCCCTGGTGGAGGATCTGCGGGGGCAGGGCGCCCCGGAGGCGGACGCGCACCAGCTGATGTACCGGCCCTGGGGCTCCTACCAGCGGATCGACATCGGCCAGCGCTTCCAGGTGAAGCGGATCACCGTGAAGCCCGGCGGCCGGCTCTCGCTGCAGAAGCACTACCACCGGGCCGAACACTGGATCGTGGTGCACGGCACCGCCGAGGTGACCGTGGACGAGCGGGTCTCGCTCGTGCACGAGAACGAGGCGATCTACCTGCCGATCGGCTGCGTCCACCGGCTGGTCAATCCCGGCAAGATCCCCCTGGAGCTGATCGAGGTCCAGGTCGGGAGCTACACGGGCGAGGACGACATCATCCGCATCGAGGACGTGTACGGCCGCCAGGAGTGAGCCCGGCGGGGCGGGCGCCCCATCGCGATGGCCCTGGGGATCGGCGCGGCGCGGGGCTGGCGCGGCCGGCCGCGCCGCGCCAGCATGGCGCCGGGCGCGGCCCCCGTCGGCGGGAGGCCCCGTGCGCGGGAAACTCCCATGGACATCGACGAGGACCGGGTCGACGACGCCGTGCTCGCCCTGCTCTGGCTCACGCTCCACGACCGCAACCGGGCCTGGAAGGAATTCGACTGGGAGACGCTCGGCCGCCTGCACCGCAAGGGCCTGATCGACGATCCGGTCGGCCGCGCGAAATCGGTCGTCCTCACCGAGGAGGGGCTGCAGCGCTCGGAGCCGCTGTTCGGCGCCCTGTTCGCGCGGTCGACCTGAGCGGGGCGAGTAGTGGTCAGACCAGTTCCTCACGTCCTGCGCTGACCCGGGGCCGATGTCGGCCGGATGGGCTGTCTCGGGCGCTGGGGGCACCCACCGCCTTGCGGAGGGGGCGGTCGTTCGCCGCGCACCGTCCGCCGGAGACCTGGAGCCGGTCCGGCGTGCCGGCCAGAGATCGGCCTGGATCCGTGCGTCTTCCGGCGCGAGCGCCGGGCCCTTCGCCCGGACGGGAGCCACCGCGAGCGCGTCGCGCACCACGGCGCTGAAGTCCCTTGCGGGCAACGCCGGATCGGGGGCCGGCGCCGCGCACCACGCCCCGGCGCGACCACGTGCGGCAACGGTCCGGGAAAAATCGGGACGACGGCTGGGCAACCGGGCCGGATGGCTCCCCGAGCAGGACTCGAACCTGCGACAAGGCGATTAACAGTCGCCTGCTCTACCAGCTGAGCTATCGGGGACCGGGCCGGGGCGCCTCTCTAGGCGAAACGGGGCGCGCCGTCAAATCGGCCCGGATCCGCCCCGGCCGCCCCCCGGTCTCGGGCGGCCATGGCGGCTCCCGCCTCGCCCCGCCGCCCGCACCGCCCGCTCCCCGCGAGGTCCTTTGCAGATCCTAACCCTGATGCCGGCGCCGACGACACCACGGAAACCTACCCGTCACCGATGCCGACTTCGAACAGCCATCGGCTCACTTCAGCTTCCATGTGAACATGCCAAATTTTCTGTTGACGCTGCGCCGCGAACACTACACTGCTGTGTCGGGCGGAAGCACAGGATTAGATCCATGAGTGAGACAGAATCGGCAACCGTCGACCTGAGCGCCCTCACGAGCGATATCGTGTCGGCCTACGTTTCGAAAAACAACGTTCCGAGCGCGGAGCTGCCGGCCCTCATCCGCAGCATCTACGATGTCCTGAGCAACATCGGCCGGCCGGCCGCGCCGGCGAATGACGAAATTGCCAAGGCAAGCCCCTCCCAGATCCGCAAGTCAATCACACACGACCATCTCGTCAGCTTCCTCGACGGAAAAAACTACAAATCCTTGAAGCGGCACCTGACGAAGCACGGGCTCACGCCCGAAGAATATCGCACGAAGTTCGGCTTGCCGCGCGATTACCCAATGGTCGCTGAGAGCTACGCCAAGCAGCGCTCCGAGTTGGCCCGCACCCTCGGCCTCGGCCAGATCCGACGGGACCGGGCCGCCCGCGCGCGGGCGTTGGCCGAGGCCCCCGGGCTCCCCGCCGAGGCCCCGGCCGCGGAGGCCGCGGACTCCTCCGCCAAGCGCCCCGCCCGCCGCGCGCGCTCGACCAAGGCGGCGGCCGAGTAGGGCGCGGCCGGTCGCCCCGGCTCCCGACGGACCGCCACGGGAGAGCGGCGCGCGAGCGCGCCCTCGACTGGCCGGAGCCGGGACGGGGACTGCGCGTCTCCTGGCGTGATCTTGGTCGTGCGGGCAAGCCGCGGGACCGGATCTTGACTGATCTTGCGGCGCGACCGACAAGAAGGGCAGCGACTGCGGCGCGGCGTGTCGAGGGGAGCGATGCGGGCTGCGATCCTTCCGATCCTCCTCCTGTCGACGGCGGCCGCACGGGCGACCGAGCCGCTTCCCGCCGTCGAGGCGAGCACCACCTATTCGGAGATCCGCATCGCCCTGGCGCTCCAGGGCTGGACGCCCGACCGGCAGGGCCGCGCCCGCGGGCGGTGCGGCGGCGGCACCCGGGTCTGCGCGACCTACGCGGAGGCGGTCGGGTGCCGACGCACCACGCCCTCGCGCTGCCTGTTCGTCTGGTCCAAGAACCAGACCGAGATCGAGATCGAGACCATCGGCAGCAAGCCGCAGGTGATCACGGTGGCCCGGCTGCGCTGCCGCACCGGCTGCCGGCCGGATGAGCCGCCCCCTCCGGCGCCCTGACCCGTGCGGCCCCCGGGAACCTCCGGCGCGGCGTCGCGCTTCCCATCGTCCGAACGGCCCGCGCGGGCAGGCTTCGGCCGAAGGCGCGGCCGCTGCCCGGATCTTGCTAGCCCGGACAGCGGCGCCGGGGCCGATCGCGCGAGGCCGGCGCGTCACGCAGCGGGAGACCAACGGCGATGACGGATCGCACAACGCCCTTCCTCGAGGCGGATCCGCAGGTGGAGCAGCAGGTGCGGCGCGTGCTGGCCGCCTCCCTGGTCCTCGCCGAGCAGACGCTGCTGCTCGGGGTCACCCTGCAGGTCGCGTGGCTCGATGCCTGGACCCGGCCGCTGCTCCAGGCGGAGGAGGCCTACCGGACGTGGCGCGACCAGCAGGAGCGCCGCACCCGGCTGGTGCGCCGGGGTGTCCCGGACCGGGTCGCCCGCCTGGGCCTGCGGCTGGTCCCCGGGAGCGGGTGAGGCTCGGGACCGGAGCCTCCCGGAAGGCTGGGGATGACGGCGCGTCCGCGCGTGCCGCGTGCGGAATCACACTGAGGTTGTGGCCGCGAATCGGTTTACCGCATTTCGAACAGTCAGGCTTGGTCAACGGCAACCCTTCGGGCTCTCGCGACTTATTCATGGCAGGGATGCGGCGCGGCGCCGGCCCTGCCGCATCCTCATGCTCTCACGGAACGGGACTTCTCACATGAGCGCGCTCTCCGGCGCCCGGACGACCCTGCTCGCGGCCGTGGCGGCCGCCGGCCTCGCCGCGTTCCCGGCCGCCGCGGCCCCCGCGGTCGACAGGACGCCCGCCAAAGCCCCGGGGCGCAGCGCCGCCGTCCGGGACGTCACCGTCACGCGGGACGTCGCCGCCACGGCGACCGCGCCGGAGGATGCGGCGGGCGACGCCGGCTGCACGACCGCCCGCAAGCGCCTGTTCGTCGAGGGCGAGGGCTGGATCGTCCGGCGCGTCACCACCTGCCGCTGAGCCCCGCCCGGCGCGCGGGGGCTCACAGCAGCCCGAGATCGGCCGGCCCGGTGCCGGCGAAGACGCGCCCAAGGCTCGCCTGGTCGAGGCCGTAGAGGCGGGCGAGCAGGCCGCCGAGAAGCGCGCGGTAATCGGTGAGCACCGGGTAGTCCCGGTTCTGGAACAGGGTCGCCTCCGCGGTCCGCACCTGCGGGCCCGCGATCCGCCCGCCCCGCACCGCCCCGCCGAGCACCCAGTAGACGCTGCCGTGGCCGTGATCGGTGCCGCGGTTGCCGTTCTCCCGGAAGGTGCGTCCGAATTCCGACAGCACCACCACCACGGTCTGGGACCAGCCGGCCCCGATCTCCTGCGCGAAGCCCGCGAGGCCGCGGCCGAGTTCGCCGAGCCGCTCCGCGAGGTAGCCCGTCGCGGCGCCCTGGTTCACGTGGGTGTCCCAGCCGCCGACATCCACGAAGCCGAGGTTGAACTGGTCGCGCATCAGCCGGCCGATCCGCCGCGCCGCGAGTTCGAAGCCCTTCGGCGAGACCGCCCCGCGGTCGGCCTGCATCG
The DNA here is from genome assembly GCF_054052225.1 of Methylobacterium sp. JK268. Taxonomy (NCBI): domain Bacteria; kingdom Pseudomonadati; phylum Pseudomonadota; class Alphaproteobacteria; order Hyphomicrobiales; family Methylobacteriaceae; genus Methylobacterium; species Methylobacterium sp. JK268. The sequence continues at coordinate 25,293 of NZ_JBSVZN010000012.1, forward strand.
CGTGGTCGGAAACGCTCTGGTAGACGGCGTCCCGGACCCGGAACCCCTCCTCCACGGCGGCCGCGAGGGGGCCGCCCCGGTACATGGCCGCGATGAGCCGCGCCTGGCGGTCGTCGATGCCCGGCTTGCCGACCTGATTGATCGCGACGTTGGGCACGCTCTCGCCGCCCCGGAAGATCAGCGGCATCTGCTCCGCGAAGGCGACCGGGCGCACGCGGGTCAGCTCGGCGGCGAGCCGCGCCATGAAGCCCGAATTGTAGTCCCGCGCGGCCCCGACCGTCTGGCCCATCTCGATCGTGTCCTGGGTCTCGAAATGGCTGCGGGTGAGGTCGTCGGTGCCGGCGAAGGGCACGAAGGCGGCCTCTCCCTTCGCCCAGAGGGGCAGGATCGTGTCGCGGAGCGCCGGGTGCAGGCTCCAGTCGGCGTCGAGCGGCAAAGCGGCGGCCGGATCGGCGGCGCCGGCCGCGACGGGGCGGGCCACCGCGAGGGTCGGGCGGGCGCGGTAGTAGAAGTCGCTCCCCGTGGGGATCACCACGTTGGCGGCGTCGTAGGCGCCGCGCAGGAAGACGACGAGCAGGCGCGCATCGGCGCGGGGCGCCGCCCAGACCCGGCCGGCGACCGTGGAGAGGCCGAGGGCGAGGGAGGCGCGCAGGATCTCGCGGCGGTCCATGGGGATCTCCCTCAGCGCATGAATTCGGGGGAGGAGAGGAACAGGGTGTTCCAGTCCTGGGGCGAGACGGCGCGCGCCAGCGCCGCGCGGGTGGGCTCGCCGAGCAGGCCCGCGAGGGTCCCGAAGTAGAGGGCGTTCTGCACGAGCGGGAAGGCCGGCTCCTCGACCGCGTCGGGGCCGGGGGGGCGGAAGAGCCCGGCCGGGCCGGAGCCGATCTGGCGAGCGATCTCGAAGCGGGTCACGAGCTGGCCCGGTCCGTTCCAGGCGGCGGCCGCGAGGGGGTAGCCGTCCGGCGTCGAGCGGTTGAACAGGCCCTCGCCGAGGCGGTTGAGCCAGCCCTGGACGGGCTGCGTGTTGAGCACGACGCGGGTGTCGTAGGCGAGGCGCAGGGCCGAGAGCACGTAGCGCATCGGGTCCTTGAAGCCCGAGGCGGCGAGGGCCGGGAAGTCGGGCGCCGTCGCGATCGCCTCGACGGTGGCCGCGATGTCGCCGCCGCCGCGCGTGAAGGCTGCGGCGGCGCGGGCCACCAGGGCGTCCGGCGGCTCCGCGCCGGTGAGGGCGGCGGCAAGCATCCGGGCGACGTGGCGGGCGGTGGCCGGCTGGGCGGCCAGGACGTCGAGGGCCTCCTCGATCTCGGCGAAGCCGCGGCCCTTGATGGTGTGCCCGAGCAGAACCTTGTCGCCGTAATCGTGCCGGGCGGGATTGAACAGGAACAGCCCGTCCCGGACCAAGTCGGCGCGGCGCTCCGGCGGCAGCTTGGGGTCCTCCGGGCGAGCGTCGATCCCGACGCCCGTCAGGATGCGGGCGAGCGCCTCCACGTCGGCCTGCGTGTAGCCGGAGCCTACCCCCATCGTGTGGAGTTCCATCAGCTCGCGGGCGTAGTTCTCGTTGAGGTGGCCGGCGGCGTTCTCGGCGTTGTCGAGGAAGCGCAGCATGGCCGGGTGGCGCAGGGTCGCCCCGAGCAGGTCGCGGAAGCGGCCGAGCGCGTGCGGGCGGATCGCGACGTCGACGTAATCCCCGAGCATCGCCCGCAGGTTGGCCTTGCCCTGGTGCACGTTGAAGCGGTTGAACCAGATCCAGGTCAGCCGCTCGCGCAGCTGGTCGGGGCTGGAGAGGGCGCGCAGCAGCGTCGCGGCGGCGGCGTTGCGCTGGGCGGTGTTCATGGCCTCCTGGACGGCCTGGAGCGCCGCCTTGCGGGCCTCCGGATCGGGCTCCTCCCGGGCGGCCTTGCCCTGCGCGTCGAGGGCGGCGATCCGCTCGCGCAGCGTGCCCTGGGGGGCGAGCGCGTCGACCTGCGCCTGCGCGGGGGCGGGCAGGCGGGGGGCGGCGGGCGGGTGGAGCTGGGCCTGGAGCCAGCGGGCGCGGCCCAGCGCCCGCAGCTCCGCGAAGGCGGTCGGCGTCGCGCCCCAGGTCAGGGCGTCCAGGACGGCGATGTCCTCGGCCGGGGCGGCGCGGGCCGGACGGCTGGCGCCGGCCGCGAGCAGCAGGACGGCGAGCCCCGCCGCGAGGCCGTGCCGTCGGGTCCGATGTCGCGTGGTCGGCGTCATTGGCGTTTCCTGGGCTGCCGAACCGGACGTGCCGGTGGGAGAATCGCGCGCTTCCTCCTGGTCGTCGGATCCCGCCAGAATAGGGCAGGGGTGCGGCTGGGGCGCTCACGATGCCGTGGGGCGGAAACGTCGAGCCAGCCGTCTGTGCACCGGGGCGGCAATGGCAGGCCGGGATCGCCGGAGTACCGCCGTGTGCAGCGTCGTCCGCCATCCGCTTGATCGGAGCGGTGAGCGTATCAGTTGCACACCGGCGTTGTGGTCCCGCGAGGACGATCGCGTGATCTCATCGACGGCACAAAGGATCAATCCATGATGCAGGCACTTCAAGACGGGCGCGGGGAACCCCTCTCCCGTTCGGGAGAGGGGCAGGGGATCGGAGATCCCGCGTGAGGGTCCAGGTGGTTCAGCAAGTATTCTGAAGCGTCCCGCTGCCAGCACGACCGTCTTCGCTTGAGAACGGTACGGTCCGGGGCCCTCACCCCGACCCCTCTCCCGCACGGGAGAGGGGATCCCGCGGGTCTCCTCAGTTCCGTTCAAGCGACTGCGAGACAAGAGCTTTTTCATGCCGATAGGCGAAGTGTGAACAGGCTCGGCCGCACGGGAGAGGGGTTCCACGCGCCACAGCCTTTCGAACGGGACGCTTCAGATCTCGCAGCAACAACAATGCCCTGCGACATGGTTTGATCGAGCGCGTCGCCGGCCTTGCCCGATGGGCATGAAGCTGAGGAATGTCTGCTTTACGTAAAGCTTTCCCTCTGTCCGGAAGACCAAGGCGTGAGCAGAACGAGAGCCGGAAACCAGCGCGAGAATCGCCGCGAAGCGGCTCTGGACGCCAGCAACGGCGTCGAGCAGCGGGCGCTTCGCGTCTTCTTGCGCCGGTTTCCGGGTCGCATTCCGCTATCGCTGCATGCGCTCAGAAAAGGGGGGGCGCCGGATGTGAAGGATGCAACATCGTCATCGTGTGCCGCGCCAGCTTCTGGCCTGTCGCTACTCAACCGTGACGATGGGTTGCAACGGGGGCAGATTCCTTCAGATCTTGCAGGCACTCATATGACCTGGGCTCGGCGGCCATCCACTACGAAAGGTCAGATGAGCTGCCCTCCCTTGCGGCCGAGGCGACCGGTGGCAAGAGAGAGGCGCACGACCTCATGAGGGTAGATTCGATCGATACAGGCCTGCAGGGAAATCAGCCGCCCGGCAGCAGCCGCTCGATCGGATGAGCGTTCCGCGATGTCGAATACTCTTCCCCAACTCTCCATCATCGCGGGTGTCGCGACGCGGTCGCTCGCGTAGAGTTGAATACCGGCATCGACGAGAGCCTGCTCCTCATCCTCGCTGTCGAAGCAATACAAGAGATTCAAGGGATTGTGCCATCGCGCTAGGTCCGAGATGAGCATCCGGCTGCGTGGCACGTCCGCGACGACCAACACGCAGTCGTCATCGAAGCGACAGCGACGCATGTTCGGGCGGACGAAGTAGCCCCAGATCGGATAATCGCCGCTGAAGTCGGGAATGCGCCTCGACATCTGATCGACCATCCACGCGTACGGGACAGCGAAGTGTTCGTCGACGAAACGGCGATCGCCCGCCCAGAAGCCCCGCTCCCGTGCACAGCTGGCGGCGGCCAAGCTCTGAAACGAGTAGACGCGAACGAGGTCGGCCGGCCCTTTCGCCCTCAGGCGATGTCGACGCGGGAAACAGACGCGTGGATCCATCGTCCGTACAAGAGATGTGCGTGCCGATGAGCAAGATCAGCTGGACGCTGCGGTGCGGCTCGTTGCCGGCCGTTGCATTATTCCGGGCGACGCTCGTTCCCCCGCCGCCGCACCGCAGCGCGGCCGAGTCCGGTGTGGGAGATCGGGTCCGCTTCCGGAACGGACACCGACCGGGATTGGTCCGATCGACGGTTCAGCTTCGACGAGCACTCGCGGCCGCCCTTCACCCGCGCCCGGGCGCCGCCGCCACGGCCTCGATCTCGACCACGAAGTCCGCGCGCGCCAGGCCGGCCACTACGATCAGCGTCGTGGTCGGCGGCGTTCCCGGGAACTGACGGTCGCGCGACGTCCGATAACCCTCCATGTGCTCGCGGCCGGTCACGTACACGCTGAGGCGGACGATGTTCGCCATCGTCATCCCGTCCTCGGCGAGGATCGCCGCGATGTTGGCGAAGCAGAGGTCGGCCTGCGCCTCGCTGTCGGCGGGGATCCGGTCCTCGCGGTCGATGCCGAGTTGGCCCGCGACGAAGACCAGACGGTGGTCCGCCGGGACCGCGATCCCGTGGCTGTAGCGCGCCAGGGGCGCACGGATCGACGAGGGCGAGAGAGCCCGCATGGGGATCATCCTTCCGGAAGCCGACGACGCATAGTCGATTCGAGGCTGAGCGATTCACGACCTTGCGTCAACCGGAGCGACGCGGCCGCTCGCCGCCCGGTCCGCGCCGACCGGGCCCGGCGTCGGGAAACCCCGCCTCCTCGCGGAGGCGGGGCGTCGCGCCCGGTATCCGGGCGCCCGCGTCAGGCCAGGATGTCGCGGTCCTTCGTCTCCGGCACGAAGAGCAGGCCGATCACGAAGGTCGTCAGCGCGATCACGATCGGGTACCAGAGGCCGTAATAGATGTCCCCGGTCTGGGCCACCATGGCGAAGGAGGTGGCCGGCAGCAGGCCGCCGAACCAGCCGTTGCCGATGTGGTAGGGCAGGGACATCGAGGTGTAGCGGATCCGGGTCGGGAACAGCTCCACCAAAGCCGCCGCGATCGGCCCGTAGACCATCGTCACGTAGAGGACGAGGACCGTCAGCACCGCGATCACCACCAGGGTCCGGCCGGACGCGATGTCGACCGGGTTCGAGACCCTGACCACGTCCGGGTGGGCGGCGCTCGGGTAGCCGGCCTCGGTCAGCGCCGCCGGCACCGCCTTGGCGAAGGCCGGGTCGGCCACCGCGAAGGTCTTGCCCGCCACCGTCACGGTGGTCGGCGTGCCGGCCGGCACCGCCTCGGTGCGGTAGGCCACCGCGTTGCGGGCGAGCAGCGCCTTGGCGACGTCGCACTCCTGGGTGAACTTGGCGGTGCCGACCGGGTTGAACTGGAACGAGCACGCGTCAGGGTTCGTCCGCACCACCACCTCGACGCTCGCCTGCGCCGCGTAGAGCCGCGGGTTGGCATAGGCGGTCAGGGCCTTGAACAGCGGGAAGTAGGTCACCGCCGCGATCAGGCAGCCGCCCAGGATGATCGGCTTGCGGCCGATCCGGTCCGACAGCGCCCCGAAGACCAGGAAGCCGCCGGTGCCCAGCAGCAGCGACCAGGCGATCAGCACGTTCGCGGTGTACTGGTCGACCTTGAGGATGCTCTGCAGGAAGAAAAGGGCGTAGAACTGGCCGGTGTACCAGACCACGGCCTGGCCGGCGGTGAGGCCGAGGAGCGCGAGCAGGGCCCACTTGGCATTGCGCCACTGGCCGAACGCCTCCGAGAGTGGGGCCTTCGAGTGGGTGCCCTCCTGCTTCATCTTCTGGAAGGCGGGGCTCTCCTGCATCTGGAGGCGGATCCAGACCGAGACCGCGAGCAGCACCACCGAGACCAGGAACGGGATGCGCCAGCCCCAGGCCTGGAAGGCGGTGAGCGTCGTGCTGGTGCCGTCCGCGTTCTGGGTCACGCTCGGCGCGTAGGCGGCGTTCACGTAGCCCTGGGTCGACAGGATGATGACCAGCGACAGCAGCAGCCCCAGCGTCGCCGTCGTCTGGATGAAGGAGGTGTAGAAGCCCCGGCGGTTGCGCGGCGCGTGCTCGGCCACGTAGACCGCCGCGCCGCCGTACTCGCCGCCGAGCGCCAGCCCCTGGAGCATGCGGAGCGCCAGCAGCGTCACCGGGGCGAGCCAGCCGATCCCGTAGGCAGAGAGCGCGCCGTAGGAGGGCAGCAGGCCGACGCAGAAGGTCGACAGGCCCATGATCAGGATGGTGATCAGGAAGGTGTGCTTGCGCCCGACCATGTCGCCGAGCCGCCCGAACACCAGGGCGCCGAAGGGCCGCACCAGGAACCCCGCCGCGAAGGCGAGCAGCGCGAAGATGTTGCGGGTCGCTTCCGGGTAGGCGGAGAAGAACTGCGCGCCGATCACCGCGGCGAGCGAGCCGTACAGGTAGAAGTCGTACCACTCGAAGACGGTGCCGAGGGACGAGGCCAGGATGACCCGCTTCTCCTCCCGGCTCATCGGACGGACGGTCTCCACCGCCGGTCCGATCGCGGTCGTGGTTGCCATGGGGGCGTTCCTCTCTGGTGCGGGCCGCTTCTCCGGCCGGGACGCGTCCCGCCGGGCCGGCCCTGTCGCCGCGCGATCGCGGTCCGCGACGGCGCCGCCGGGGCCGGTCTGCGCCGGCCTCCCGCACCGCGCCCGCCGCGGCCAGCCGAAGGGGTAATCCAGGGACGGCGCCCGCCCAATTCTCCGTTCGTCGTCAGACTTTCGGCTCACCCGCTCCGCCGCAGCGGAAGGCAAGACGCCGCCCGCGCGCCGCCGCCGCGGCGGCGGACGCGCGCAGGGGAAACCACCGCGCGGCCCGGTCGGGATGAGAGCAGGGCGAGACGATCGCCGCCGCCGCCGCGGCCCACGACCGCGATGCGCCGGCCATCCCGGGCGCAAGAGCCCGGGTGACGGTCGGCGATCTCCCGGTGTAGCACACCGCAATATCATCCACTGGTTGTAACGCCATGAATCATAGCCATTTCAATGGCCCGGACCTGCATCGACCATTCTCTTAATTCGATCCGACACACCTGCATGCAGATGCGACTCGGTCTCGACATCGGCCAGCAAATTGAGAGCAGGGAACGACTTCGTTGATTTACTATCCAGAGGTTGTACCCGTTATACACAGGTTGTTAACCCTTCGAATTGCTGCTTTCGCGTTAAACCTTCGTTAATGTCGATTCGTCGGCGGCCGTGGGGGCACAACCGTCGGCCATGACCTAGCGAAGCGGGAAATCCTTGCGCATGAGCGGCCCATCCTCCACAGCAATGCGGGACACGAGCCGGACGACGCGGCAGACGTCGCGGGCGACCGCGCCGGCTCTCCACGCGGCGGCCAGCGGGCGTGCACCCGCCTCGTCGACGCCCCTGCGGCGCCTTCCGGTTCGGGCCCTGGAGCGGCACTACGCGGACGTGGCCCGCGACGTGCGGCAGGCCCTCGACCAGGTTCAGGCGATCGCGGCGGCGGAGGGATACGACCCGTTCATCGCCGAGATGATCGATTTCCTCTCGGTCATGCGCCAGTCCTTCCAAGAGCGGACCTGGCGGGACGCTGTGCTTCCGGCCGTGCGGCGCCACAAGGTCATGGGTCTCGTGCACGAGGATCCGTTCACCCGGCACTCCTTCACCCGGCCGCGCGGCTACCCGGGCGATGCGGGGCTCCTCGACTTCGTCTACCGGCACCCGGCGGCGCGACCGGCGGTGGAGGCCGCCACGGAGGGCGGGCGGGCCGTCATGGCCCACACGGTGGACGTCACCGCCTGCGAGGCGGTGCGCCAGCGCAAGGAGATCCTGGCCGCGCGGATCGACGCGACGGCGGCCCGGCGCCCGGGCGCCCAGGTGCTCGCCGTGGCCTGCGGCCACCTGCGGGAGGCCGAGAGCAGCCTCGCCCTGCGCGAGGGCCGCATCGGCCGCCTCGTCGCCACCGACCAGGACCCGGTGAGCCTCGCCACCGTGGCGGGCTACCGGGAGACGGTCTCGCCGGCGATCGAGACCCGCCCGCTCAGCGTCCGGCACTTCCTCGCCGGCAAGCACGACCTCGGCGGGTTCGACCTCGTCTACGCGGCGGGTCTCTACGACTACCTCGACGCGCGGCTCGCCGCGCGCTTCACCCGGACCCTCTTCGGGCTGCTCGGGAGCGGCGGGCGCCTGCTCGTGCCGAACTTCCGCACCGGCGTGCACGAGGAGGCCTACATGGAGGCCTGCATGGACTGGTACCTGCTCTACCGGTCGCGGAGCGAGATCGAGGCCTTCGCGTCCGAGATCCCGCCCGAGGAGGTCGCCCAGGTCACCTACTTCGAGGACGGGAGCGGGCTGATCGGCTACCTGGAGATCGAGCGGCGCTGACGGCGCGGGGAGGGGGCCGGCCCGGAGCAGGTGTGGCGATCACCCCTGCGCGCCGAGCCGCCCCCCTTTGGCGGCGAGCAGCCGCAGCGCCTCGGCCGACATCGGCCGGTTGAAGTAGAAGCCCTGGAGCAGCGCCACCCCGTACTGCTTCAGGAGCTCCACCTGCTCGCCGGTCTCGACGCCCTCCACGACGATCCGCTGCCCGGAATTGCGCACCAGCGCCACGATGTCCTTGAGCATCTTGGCGCCCCGGGGGGTGTCGCTCGCCTGCACGAACAGGCGGTCGACCTTGATCGTGTCGAAGCTGATCCGGCTGAGGCAGGACAGTCCGGCGAAGCCGGTGCCGAAATCGTCGAGCCAGATCGGCACGCCGAGCCGCGACAGGGCCTCGATCGTCCGGGCGACGCGCGAATCGGTCTCGAACTGGAGCCCCTCGGTGATCTCGACGGCGAGCCGGCCCGGCGCGACCCCGCTCGCGGCCAGGGCGGCCGCGAGGGTCTCGGCGAAGTCGGCCCGGCCGAGCTGCACGGCCGAGACGTTCACGCTGATCATCGGGATCGCCGGACACTCCGCGAGGTGGCGGCAGGCCTCCCGGATCACGAAGGCGCCGAGGTCCAGGATGGCGCCGCCGCGCTCGGCGACCGGGATGAAGGCGGCGGGCGAGAGCGCCGTGCCGTCCGGGGCCGAGAGCCGCATCAGCGCCTCGGCGGCCACCATCCGGCCCGCCGCCGCGTCCCAGATCGGCTGGAAGACCAGCGACACCCGGCCCTGCTCCACCGCCCCGCGCAGGGCCTCGGCGACGCCGTCCTGGGTGCTGACGGCGTCGATGAGGCGCTGGTCGAACAGCTTGGCGCAGTTCCGGTTGCTGTCCTTGGCGAGGTAGAGGGCGCGGTCGGCCGCGGTGACGATCCGCTCCGGCTTGTCCGCGGCGAGGTCCCGGCCATGGGCCGCGCCGATGCTCACCGTCACGGTGGCGAGGTGGTCCATCCGCGCCTCGTGCGGGATCCGCAGCCCCTCCACGGTCGCCCGCAGCTCCTCGGCCAGGGCCGCCACCTCCGTCGCGCCCGCGGCCCGCAGCAGGACGATGAACTCCTCGCCGCCGAACCGGCCGATCCGCGCGCCGCGCCGGGCCGCCGCCCCCTCCAGGGCCCGGGCGACCGCCACCAGGCAGGAATCGCCGCGCTGGTGCCCGTAATGGTCGTTGAACATCTTGAAGTAGTCGATGTCGACCAGGATCACCCCGAAGGCGTCGCCGCCCGCCCGCCACCGCGTCCACAGGGCGTGCAGCATCTCGTCGATGGCGCGCCGGTTCGCCAGCCCGGTGAGCGCGTCCGTGGTCGAGAGCTTGACGAGTTCGTCGCCCCGCTCCGCCGCCTGGCGCTGCCGGATCTCCGCCCGCATCGCGTTCAGGAACACCTGGTAGCGCTCGAGGTTCAGCTTCCAGTTCAGGAAGATCGTGAGAACGAAGCTGAGGACATAGAGCGATCCGATCGCCGCGTAATAATGTGGCGGGAATTCGAAAAACAGGAGCGTGGAAACGAAGAAGATCAGCGTGATCAGGCCGGACGTCAGCAATGCGACCCGGAATCTAAAGTTGAAGAAGAGGTTAGCCACCATCATGAAGACGGTGCCGAAGGCGAGATAGTAGGAGACGTTCGCACTGTTATCGCTCAGCACAGTGAGGATCAGCCAGGACGCGTAGCCGACGACGACGCCGAGCGCGCATTGCAGCTCGATCAGCCGGGCATCGACGTCGCGGCGGATCTGCAGGCCGATGCAGGCGATGTAGAGCGTGCCGATGCCCAGGCGCGACAGGACCGCGTACACGATGACGTCGCCGATCAGGACCGCGTCGGTGATCGAGAACAGGATGTAGAGGGCGCCGACGAACCAGATCGCGCTGCGCGCGTCCTGCCGCTGGGCCTGCCTCTGCTGCGCCTCGTACAATCTCTTCAGCACCGCCATGCGCCGATCGTGCCAAGTCTTGGCGATCTCAGCGTCAAGCAATCGGGCAAAATCTGCGTGCATCGCGGGACCCATCATGCGCAACACGCTAGCAGCACGCATCTCCCGAACCGTTAACGGGATCAGGAAAGCAATCCGCGTTTGTACGAACACGTCCCAGGCGGGGTTTTCCGCAGCATCCGGCGCGGCGTGAGCTTGGCGCGACCGATCGATCTCCGGCGGGCTCGGGGCGGCGCGCCGGAACCTGCGCAGTCTGCCACGGCTGGCGCATCGGCCGCTGCGGAACGAGGATCGCCCCCGGTCGGTTGGTGGCCCGAGACGAACCGGGAGGCTGGTGAGCATGCGTCGCGATCTGATCGGACTGGCCCTCGGGCTCGCGGCGCTGGGCCTCGCCGGGACGGCGCAGGCCCGTCCGGTCGCGGGTGCGGGTGTGCGGGCGGCCGTTGGGCCGCGGGCGGCGGTTGGGCCGCGGGGGCTGCGGCCCACCGGCGCGCGGGCGGGCCGGCACGGCCGCTTCGCGGGGGCGGGATTCGCGGGGGCGGGGTACGGGGTCCTCGGCGGGGTGGTCACCGGGCCCGAGAGCGCGCCCGTCATGAGCGCGCCCGTCGTGGCGGAGCCGCTGCTGACGCTTCCGCGCCCCGCGGAGCTGGTCCCGTCGGCCTGGGGCTACGGGACCTACGGGATCCCGACGGTGGCCGGCATCCCGAGCCCGCCGCGGGCCGAGCCGGTGGTCTACGTCATCGACGGCCCCGCGCCGCGCCGCGTGGCCTCGCCCGGCCCTGCCGTCTATGCCCGGGACCGGGGCGGCGTCTGGCACTCGCCCCCGACGCGGCGCAGCCCCGGCGATGCCGAGCGGCCGGTCTCCTTCCGGTCGGGTGGGGCCCGGGTGGTGGAGGTCACGGTCCCGCAGCGTTAGAGGATTTTCAAGCGAGGCGGTCATCGGCTCGCTTGAGGACAAGGTGATGACGGACGACCGCAGAGCCCTGTCGGCGATCCGCGGATCGCCGACGGGGCTCTGGCGCGCGCGTCGCGCCGCACGCGCCGGGAAGACGGCTCTCGGGTGTTGATCGTGCCGCGTATCGCTGGGTGAACCGGTCGCGGCTCCGCCGCGGACGATGCGGCGGAGCCGCATCGGGCGCGGGACCTCCTGCGCAGGAGCCGAAGGGTGGATCCGAAGGCGTCCGGCCCGGGGGCGAGGGCCGGCAGGACTGGTGAAGGCCCGACCTTCGCGGTAACTGTCGCCGGATCACCCGAGACGAACACCGAGAGCGCGATGACCGGGGCGGGACCGAGCACGATGCGGGTCGGCGGCTATGGCGCCCTGGAGCGCGTCCCCACCGGGATCGCCGGCCTGGACGAGATCCTGGGCGGCGGCCTGTTCGAGGGCGGCGTCTACATCGTTCAGGGCACGCCCGGCAGCGGCAAGACCATCTTCGCCAACCAGGTCTGCTTCACCCACGCGGCGGCGGCGGGCGGGCGGGTGCTCTACGTGACGCTGCTCGCCGAGAGCCACGCGCGCATGCTCGCGCACATCGCCGGGCTGAGCTTCTTCGACGCGGCCGCGATCCCCGATCGGCTCACCTACCTGTCGGCCTTCCGCATCCTCCAGGAGGAGGGACTCGCCGGGCTCCTGTCGCTGCTGCGCCGCGAGGCGGGCGAGCGGGAGGCGAGCCTCCTCGTCCTCGACGGCGTCATGGCGGCGGAGGAGAGCGCGGATTCCACCTTCGCGTTCAAGAAGTTCATCCACGAATTGCAGACCCAGGCGGCGGCGAGCGGCGCCACGGTGCTGCTCCTGACCAGCGCCGGGTCGGGCGCCGAGATGGTGGCGGCCGAGCACACGATGGTGGACGGGCTCATCGAGCTGTCGAGCCGCCTGTGCGGCCGCCGGGCCGAGCGGGACCTGGAGGTCCGCAAGTTCCGCGGCAGCGGCTTCCTGCGGGGGCGGCACGTCTTCCGCATCACCGATGCGGGCGTGGCGGTCTTCCCCCGCACCGAGGCGCGCCTGCGGGAGCCGAGCCGGCGCGACCACGTCCAGGGCCCGAAGGCCTCGCTGGGCGTGCCCGCCCTCGACCGGATGCTCGACGGGGGCCTGCCGCCGCACTCGACGACGCTGCTCGCGGGGCCCTGCGGCATCGGCAAGACCACGCTCGGCCTGCAGTTCCTCGGGGCGGCGGACGAGCCGGGGCTCCTGGTGGGCTTCCACGAGAGCGCGGCGGCTTTGGCCACCAAGGCGGCCGTGCTCGGCCTGCCGGCGGCGGAGCCGCTCGCCGCGGGTGCGATCCGGGTGATGTGGCAGCCGACGACGGAGGGGCTGATCGACGAGGTCTGCGAGCGGCTCCTCGCGGACGTACGGAACCGCGGCGTGCGGCGCGTGTTCCTCGACGGACTCGACGCGATGGGGCGGCTGGCCGAGGACGAGGACCGGATCATCCGCATCGTCGCCGCCCTGACGGCCGAGCTGCGGGCCCTCGACGTGACCAGCATCGTCACGATGGAGACCGACCTGACCGGGCACGTCGCCGGCCTCCCGCTGAGCGGCGTGTCGCTCAGGGGAGCCTCCGCCATCACCGAGAACATCCTGCTCATGCGCTTCGTCGAGCAGCGCTCCCTGCTCCACCGCATGGTCTCGGTGATCAAGGCGCGCGACAGCGCCATCGACCAGCGCCTGCGCTGCTTCTCGATCCGGCCGGGCGGACTCGCCGTCGAGGACGGTCCCGAGCGCGCCGAGGCGATCCTCGCCGAGCTGCAGCACCTTCCCGGCCGGCGCGGCGGGGAGTGAGCGCGTGGCGACGGTGCTCATCGTGGACGACGAGTTCGGGATCGCCGAACTCCTGGACTCGGTCCTCACGGACGAGGGCCACACGGTGCTCACCGCCTCGAACGGCCGGCACGGGCTGATGCGCCTGCGCGAGGCGCGGCCCGACCTGATCCTGCTCGACTACATGATGCCGGTCATGGACGGACCGGCGATGCTGCTCGCCCTCGCCGAGGACGCCGTCACGGCGGCGATCCCGGTGGTGATGATGAGCTCGATGCCCGAATCCACCGTGCGCGAGCGCTGCCGGGGCTACGTCGCCTTCCTGCGCAAGCCCTTCCGGATCAAGGAGGCGCGGGCGGCGGTGGCGACCGCGCTCGGGTCACCGGGGGAGCGCCCCTAAGCATCACGCGCCGGATCGTCCACCGATTCGGCAGCGAACATGGTGCAAAGACAAGAATCGAAGCAGAGATGCGCCGGGCCATTCTGTGCCGAGCATCTTCCGCTGACGCGGATCTCGGTTCAGCATGGAACGTACGGCAGAAACAAAGACCTGGATCAGCGCCCGACGACGACGCAGCCGGGCGCCGATGTGCCGCATGCCGTTCAGCACCGACAGGATCATCGCCTTCGGCTCGACCGCGGGGCGCCCGAGACGAACTCGCATCGTTCCTGCCACGGCGCAGTTCGGCTCCGGGCCCGCGCCGCCGGCCGTCACGCGAGCGCGCCGGAGGCTGACGCGGCCCGCTCCGATGCGGGCGATGGCGGCGGCCGGGTCGACGATCCGGCCGCCGCCGCTTCAGGCCGCGTAGCCCAGGGCTGCGGCACTGTCCGGGGCTTGGTCCGGGATCGGGTCGCGCACGATCACGAAGTAGCCCACGGCCGCCACCGCGGCGACCGCCGCCCCGATCAGCAGGGCGAGCGTGAAGGAGCCCGTGTGCTGGACGATGTAGCCCGTCACCGTCGGCGCGAGGGCGCCGCCGAAATAGCCGCCGAAATTCTGCATCGCCCCGACCGAGGCGGTGCAGTTCGCCGGCACCGCCACCGGCGGCATCGCCCAGGCGGCGCTCGCCGAGACGTAGATGAGGAACATCGACACCGAGATGAAGGCGACCGCGAGCACGTCGCTGGCGACCTCGGCGGCCAGGAACGTGAACAGGGCGGTGCCGAGGAGCGAGGCCGCCATCGGGTACTTGCGGCTGTTGATCGGGGAGACGCCGCGGGCCATCAGCGCGTCGCAGGCCCGTCCGCCCAGGATGCTGCCCACCACCCCGAACGCGAACGGGATCGCCGCCACCCAGCCGGTCTTCGAGATGGTCATGTGGCGCTCCATCTCCAGGTAGCCGGGCAGCCACGCGCTGTAGATCCACAGCACGTAGATCGTGCCGAAGAACCCGAAGATCATCCCCCAGGTGGTGCGGTAGGCGAAGAGCCGCCGCCAATCCGCCCAGGTCACGCGGGCCGCCCCGGCCGCCGGCGCCTCGCCCCCGGCGATCGCCCGCCGCTCCTCCGCGGTCAGGCCCGCCTGGTGGGGGTCGCGGTGGATCAGGTAGAAGGCCGCCGCGACGACGAGCCCGGCGATCCCCATGATGGCGAACATCCAGCGCCAGCCGAAATGGAGCATGAGGACCGTGAGCAGGGGCGCCGAGATGGCGGTGCCGAGCGTCGACGAGCAGTTCCAGATGCCGGTGGCCGTGCCGCGCTCCCGGATCGGGAACCAGTCGCGCACCACGCGGGAACTCGTCGGGAATTGCGGGGCCTCGCCGATCCCGAGCAGCATCCGCGCCGCGAAGAACTGCGAGAAGCTGCCGACGAGGCCGCCCAGTCCCTGCGCCACCGACCACAGGCCGAGGCTGAGGGTCAGCATCACCCGGGCGCCGAGCCGGTCGACGAGGGCGCCCGCCGGGAGCTGCGCGAAGGCGTAGGCCCACAGGAAGGCCGAGAGCAGCAGGCCCATATCGGCGAGCGAGAGCCCGAGCTCCTCGCGGATCAGCGGGTTGGCGACGGCGAGCGTCGCCCGGTCCACGTAGTTGACGACGCCGCTGAGCACCAGGAGCGCCAGCGCCGTGCGCTGCACCCTCCGGACCCGCGGCGAGGCTGCGGCTTCGGCCATTCTGTCTCCTCCCGATCTTGTTCGTTGTGGCGGGAGCCTGCACCCGGGCGCCGTCCTTGCCAAGACCGGATCGCGCATGCGGGTGTGTACACCCCGAGGAGCATCCGCCCCGATCAGCCTCCGCCCCGGAGACCGCTCAGGCGAGGGCGAATTCCGCCACCACCGCGTCGTGGTCGGAGATCGCCGCGCCGGCCGCGCCGACGGCCGCGACCGTTCCGGGCGCCCCGCCCGCGACGCCCCGGGCGAACAGCCAGTCCAGGCGGGCGAAGGGCGGGAGCGGGGCGCCGTCCGGGCGGGTGCGCTGGGTCACCGCCGTGCCGTTGTGCCCCGCCCAGGCGAAGCCGGCCGCGGCCAGCACCCCGAAGAGCGGCTCGCGGCGCTCGGCCTCGTCCATCAGTGCGGCGACGTCGCCCGAGGCGTCGCGCAGGGTGCGGGTGTTGAAGTCGCCGCCCAGGATCACCGCGTCGCCGCCGGCCCGGGCGTCGATGGCCGCGAGGAGGCGGGCGACCTGACGCGCCCGGTCCTCGGGGTCGCTCGAACTCTCCAGGTGGACGCTCGCCAGCCAGAGCCGGCGGGGCGCGTCGGCGAGCCGCGCCACCACCGCGTTGCGGTAACCGAGCCGCAACTCCCGGTCACCGCTCGGGCCCTGGTACCAGACACCGCCGTCGTCGAGCCGCACCAGGAACACGTCCGCGAGCCGCGCCCGCGACAGGATCGCGTTGCCGTGGAAGCTCGCCGCGTTCTCCAGCCCCGGATGGCGCGCCGCCTCGTGGGGATGGCCCTTGCCGGTCTCGACGAACTCGACGCCGTAGGCGAAACCCGCCCCCTCGGGCGCCGCGAGGTCCGCGACCGTGTGCCGGTTGCCCGAGCGGGCCATGCCCTGGTCGACCTCCGCGAGCAGCACCACGTCGGCGCCGATCCGGTCGAGGAGCGCGCGGGATTCCGGCCCGAAGGCGCAGCGCTCGGCGTTCCAGGCGGCGACGCGCAGGCGCGCCGGGACCGCCGCCGGGCGCTCCGGCGGGCGGACCTCCACGGCGGAGAGGGCCGGGACCATCGCCGCGCAGGCATCGTGGTGCGCCCGGCTGCGCGGCCCGCGAATCGCCGCCGCCAGCGCCTCCGCGGAGGCCGGGGCCAGGCACCCGGTGATCGTGTCGATGACCGTCATCGATGAAGCTCCCCCCTCGAACGGGTTTGCCGCAGGGTTATGGCGGGGACCGTGGCGTTCCTGTGAAGGATTCTTCCCCATCCCGGCCCCGGCGCGGCGCGCCACGTCATCGGGATGTTGCAGAGAGCACGCACATGCCCGGTCCGAACCCCGCCGCCCCTGCGGCAGGGTCCGCCCTGTCCGGCCGCCGATCCCCGGAGGATCCATGAAGAAGCTCGCCGTCGCGTCCCTCGTCGCCGCCGCCCTGACGGCCTCGGGAGCCGCTTCCGCCGCGGAGCGCGTGAAGTTCGACTTCTGGTACGGGCTGACCGGGCTGCTCGGGGAGACGATCGCCCGCCACTGCGCCCTGTTCAACCAGAGCCAGGACAAGTACGAGGCCGTCTGCACCGGCCAGGGCGGCTACGACAAGGCCGAGCAGAACACCATCGCGGCCTATCGCGCCAAGCAGCAGCCGGCGCTGACCCAGATCTACGACGCCGGCACCGTCAACTTCATGCTCTCCGGCGCGGTCTACCCGGCGGCCCGCTTCGCTAAGGATTACGATATCAAGATCGACTGGTCGGATTATTTCCCGGCCATCGCCGATTATTTCGCGACCTCGAAGGGCGAATTGTGGTCGTTCCCCTACAACAATTCAACCGCGCTGATGTATTACAACAAGGACGCGCTGGAGAAGATCGGCAAGACCGCGCCGCCGGCGACGCTGGAGGAGCTGACCGAGGATCTCAAGGCGATGCGGGCCGCCGGCCTCGGCTGCGGCTACGCGATCGACTTCGACCCGTGGATGAACCTGGAGCAGCCCTCCTACATCCACGGCTGGCCGCTCGCGACCAAGAACAACGGCTATGACGGGCTCGATGCGGAGCTCGTCTTCAACACGACGAAGGCCGTCGACCTCGTCAAGCTGGAGAAGGCGTGGCTCGATTCCGGCGCCGCGACGATCATGACGCGCCAGACCGGCAAGGGCATCGTCGAGGCCTTCGCGGACGGCACCTGCCAGGTGATGATCACCTCGGTCGCCGACCACTCGACCGTGACCAAGACCCAGAAGGAGGGCCTGCGCTGGGGCACCGCCCCGATCCCGGTCTTCGCGGGCACGCAGCGGCTGAACTCGGCGATCGGCGGCGCCTCGCTCTGGGTGATGGCCGGCAAGCCGAAGGAGACCTACGAGGCCGTCGCCGCCTTCCTGCGCTACGTCACCGATCCGGAGACGGGCGTGAACTACATCGCCCGCAACACCGGCTACATCCCGGTGACCAGGACCGCCTTCAAGCTGCTGGAGGAGCAGGGCTTCTACAAGGATCCGGCCCATGCCGGGCGCGAGGTGGCGATCGCCTCGCTCACCGCCTCCGCGGTCACGCCGCTCTCGCGCGGCGTCCGGCTCGGCAATTACACGGCGATCCGCGCCGCCTTCCAGTCCGAGCTGCAGGCGATCCTCACCGGCCGCAAGGAGGTCCAGGCCGGCTTCGACGACGCGGTGAAGGCGGGCAACGAGATCCTGCGCCGCTACGAGCAGACCTTCAAGGGCAAGACCCTGCCCTGATCCCAGCCGGTCCCGCGCGGGTCCGGTCCCGGATCCGCGCGGGCGGGAGTTCGCGGCGATGGACAAGCGCGTCACCTTCTCGAACACCTGGCTCGCCGCGCTCCTCGTCGCGCCGCAAGTCTTCCTGGTGCTCACCTTCTTCTACTGGCCGACCGGGCAGGCCTTCTACTGGTCGGTGACGCTGGAGCCGCCCTTCGGCGGCGGAAACCAGTTCGTGGGCCTGCAGAACTTCGCGGCGGTGTTCGGCGATCCGCGCTACTGGGACTCGATCCTGCGCTCCGTGGTGTTCGCGGTCGGGGCGACCGCGCTCTCGGTGGGCTTCGCCGCGGTGCTGGCGCTGTTCGCCGATCGCGGCCTTCCCGGCCACCGGCTCTTCAAGTTCGCGTATTTCGTGCCCTACGCGATGCCGGCCGCCGCGGTCGGCCTCGCCTTCCGGTTCCTGTTCAGCCGCGACGCCGGCCTGCTCGGCGCCGTGAACGCCCTCGTCCCCGGCCTCTGGGACCCGGCCACGCGGGGCGGCCAGGCGCTCGCCGTGATCATGTTCGGCCAGGCCTGGAAGATGGCGGGCTACAACTTCGTGTTCCTGCTCGCCGCGCTGCAGGGCGTGCCCCGCGCGATGCTGGAGGCGGCGGCGATGGACGGGGCGAGCGTCCTGCGGCGCATGCGCGACGTGCAGCTGCCGCTGCTGACCCCGACCCTGTTCTTCCTCGGGGTCATCAACATCACCGACAGCTTCGTCGATTCCTTCGGCATGATCGACGTGGTGACCCGCGGCGGCCCGTCCCACGCCACCGAACTCATGGTCTACAAGATCTACCTCGACGGGTTCGAGGCCAAGGACTACTCGCTCGCCGCGGCGCAATCGGTGGTGCTGATGCTGCTGATCGTCCTGATGACGGTCGTCCAGTTCCGCTTCATCGAGCGGCGCGTGCATTATTCGTGAGAGGGGCCGCCATGGTCGAACGCACGCGCCTCGTCGACGCCCTCACGCAGGGCGTGCTGGTGCTCGGGCTCCTGATCCTGTTCGCCCCGATCGCCCTGGTGATCGTGGCGGCCTCGCACGACTTCCGCACCGTGAACCAGGTGCCGATGCCGATGATCCCGGGCGGCCACCTGTGGGAGAACCTCGCGACCGCCTGGCGGCAGGGCGGCTTCGGCCCGGTCATGGCCACCTCGGTGATCGTCGCGGGCGGCGTGGCCGCGGGCAAGGTCGCGCTCTCGGCGCTGTCGGCCTTCTCGATCGTCTACTTCCGCTACCGGGGACGGATGCTGGTCTTCTGGCTGATCTTCGCCACCCTGATGCTGCCGCTCGAAGTGCGCATCGTGCCGACCTACGCGGTCGCCGCCAACGCGCTCGGCCCGGCCCAGGGCCTTCTCGACCTGGCGGCGGCCCTCCTGCCGCAGGTCGCGATCCGGCTGCCCGAGTGGAACCTGCTCAACTCCTACCAGGGCCTGATCCTGCCGCTCGTTGCCACCGCCACCGGCACCTTCCTGTACCGCCAGTTCTTCCTGACGGTGCCCGACGAACTCACGGAGGCCGCCCGGATGGACGGCGCCGGGGCGCTGCGCTTCTTCGCCGACGTGCTGCTGCCGCTGTCGCGGACCAACATGGCGGCGCTCGGCATCATCATGTTCGTCTGGGCCTGGAACCAGTATCTCTGGCCGATCCTGATCGTCACCGACCAGGCGCATTACGCCACCGCGACGATGCAGCTCGGCAAGGTCGTGCCAGGACCGTCCTTCGGCGAGCCGCCGGTCTGGAACACCGCCATGGCGGCGACGCTCATCACTATGGCCCCGCCGCTCCTCGTGGTGATCCTGCTCCAGCGCTGGTTCGTCCGCGGCCTCGTCGCCACCGAGAAGTAAGACCCGGGAGACCCTCGACGATGTCCGAGATCGCGATCCGCGGCGCGGTGAAGACCTACGGCCGCACCACCGTGGTGCACGGGCTCGACCTGACGATCCCGTCGGGCGCCTTCGCGGTGATCCTCGGCCCCTCCGGCTGCGGCAAGTCGAGCCTGCTGCGGATGATCGCCGGGCTCGAGACGATCAGCGGCGGCGAGATCGCCTTCGACGGGCGGGTCGTCAACGACCTCGACCCGCGGGCGCGCGGCTGCGCCATGGTGTTCCAGAACTACGCGCTCTACCCGCACATGAGCGTGGCGCAGAACATCGGCTACGCCCTCAAGGTGGCCGGAACGCCCCGGCGGGAGCGGGAGCGGCGGGTCGCGGCGGTGGCCGAGGCGCTCGGGCTCACGGAGATGCTGGCGCGTCGGCCCGGGCAGCTCTCGGGCGGCCAGCGCCAGCGCGTCGCCATGGGCCGGGCGATGATCCGCGAGCCCAAAGTCTTCCTCTACGACGAGCCGCTGTCGAACCTCGACGCCAAGCTGCGGGTGCAGATGCGGGCCGAGATCCGCCGGCTGCACCGCCGGCTCGGCACCACGACGGTCTTCGTCACCCACGATCAGGCCGAGGCGATGACGCTGGCCGACCGGATCGTGGTGATGCAGGCCGGCCGCGTCGAGCAGGTCGGCACGCCGCTGGAGGTCTATCGCCGGCCCGCCTCCCTGTTCGTGGCCGGCTTCATCGGCTCCCCGCCGATGAACCTGCTGGCCGGGCAGGCCGTCGACGCGCGCACGGTGGCGGTCGGCGAGCGCCGGATCGCGGTCCCGGCCCACGCGCTCGCCGCCGGCGAGGCGGTGGTGCTCGGCATCCGGCCGGAGGAGGTCGCCCGGGACGGTCCCGAGGTGATGGAGGTCGGCTTCGTCGAGGAACTCGGCGCCCATCGCTGCTGCCACGGCGCCTTCGCGGGCCAGGACTTCGTGGTCCAGCGCCCGCCCGGCGAGACGGCGCCCGCGCGGCTGTCCTTCGGGATCCCGCCGCATGCCGTGCACCTCTTTCACGCCGCGACCGGGCGCCGGGTGGAGCCGCTCGCCGAGGCCGCCGCGTCGGTGCCGGCGATGGCCGAGACGCCCTCCGCTTGAGGGAGCCGGCTTCCGCGTGGCCGGGCCTTCGATCGGAGAGGCGGATCCCAGCGGATGGATACGTCTGCTTGGTGTCTCTCACAGAACTCCCGATCACCGTCGTCGCTCGCCGTGGCGCCTCCAGCACGGCGGGAGTTGTGTGAGGTGCACTTGGTGACGGGCTCCCCCTTTTCCGGACGACTGTAGCGCCAGCGGAAGGAGATCCGGAAACCAGATGATGATTCGCCGCGAAGCGGCTCCGCATGCCAGCAACGGCATTGAAAAGCAGTCGCTTCGCGGAGTCTTGCGCTGGTTTCCGGGTCGCATTCCGCTGTCGCTGCATGCGCCCGGAAAAGGGTGGAGTTCAGTGTGAACCCCAAACCATCGGACCGCATCGCACGCCGTTTGACCTCCCGCCCACGGAGCGCCGCCCCGGACGACGTCCGGCACCCCGGCCACGACCCACCCGGTTGCGCCGTGCCATCAGAGCGTTAGACCTTTTCGAAGGCCCCGGATATGGTCCCCCCGGCTATACCTGGGGGGAGCAAGGCCATGGAGCCGGAAGGCAGCGCCGCGCGTCGCGACGATGACGGACTCGCCGCCGCGGAGGCGGCGCTGTTCGCGCGGCCGATGGCGGGCGAGGAGGGGCCGTCCGACCTCGACCTCGACCAGCTCCTGGCCGCGCTGCAGGCGATGCGGGCGGGGGATTTCAGCGTGCGCCTGCCCGGCAACCTGACCGGGCGGGCCGGCAAGGTCGCCGACACCTTCAACGAGATCGTGGCCGCCAACGAGCGGATGGCCGGGCAGCTGGAGCGGGTCGGGCAGGTGGTCGGGCGCGAGGGCCGCACCCGCACCCGCGTGCGCTTCGACCTCACCCGCGGCGCCTGGGGGGAGATGGAAGCCTCCGTCAACACCCTGATCGACGACCTGGTCTGGCCGACCAACGCCGTGACCCGGGCGATCACCGCGGTCGCCCGCGGCGACCTGCTGCAGACCGTCCCCCTCGACGTGGATGGCCGCCCCCTGCAGGGCGAGTTCCTGCGCTCGGCCACCATCGTCAACGCGATGATCGAGCAGCTCAGCGTGTTCACCTCCGAGGTGACGCGCGTCGCCCGCGAGGTCGGCACCGACGGCAAGCTCGGCGGCCAGGCGCAGGTGCGCGAGGTGACCGGGGTCTGGAAGGACCTCACCGAGAGCGTCAACTCGATGGCCTCGAACCTCACCGCGCAGGTGCGCAACATCGCCGAGGTGACGATCGCGGTCGCCAACGGCGACCTGTCGAAGAAGATCACCGTCGACGTGCGCGGCGAGATCCTGCAGCTCAAGGAGGCCATCAACACGATGGTGGACCAGCTGCGCTCCTTCGCCTCCGAGGTGACGCGCGTGGCCCGCGAGGTCGGCACCGAGGGTCAGCTCGGCGGCCAAGCGATCGTGCCGGGCGTCGCCGGCACCTGGAAGGACCTCACCGACTCGGTCAACGCCATGTGCGGCAACCTCACCGCGCAGGTCCGCAACATCGCGCAGGTGACGACCGCGGTGGCACGCGGCGATCTCTCGCGCAAGATCACCGTCGACGTCTCGGGCGAGATCCTGGAACTGAAGAACACCATCAACACGATGGTGGACCAGCTCAACGCCTTCGCCGGGGAGGTGACGCGCGTGGCCCGCGAGGTCGGCACCGAGGGTCGCCTCGGCGGTCAGGCGCAGGTGCCGGGCGCCGCCGGCACCTGGAAGGACCTCACCGACAACGTCAACTCGATGGCCTCGAACCTCACCGCCCAGGTCCGCAACATCGCCGAGGTCTCGACCGCCATCGCCAGCGGCGACCTGTCGAAGAAGATCACCGTCAATGTCTCGGGCGAGATCCTGGAGCTCAAGGAGACCATCAACACGATGGTCGATCAGCTCAACGCCTTCGCGTCGGAAGTGACGCGCGTCGCCCGCGAGGTCGGCACCGAGGGCAAGCTCGGCGGCCAGGCGACGGTGCGCGGCGTCGCCGGCACCTGGGGCGACCTCACCGACAACGTCAACTCGATGGCCTCGAACCTCACCGCCCAGGTCCGCAACATCGCCGAGGTGGCGACCGCGGTGGCGCAGGGCGACCTGTCGAAGAAGATCACCGTCAACGTCTCGGGCGAGATCCTGCAGCTCAAGGAGACCATCAACACGATGGTCGATCAGCTGCGCTCCTTCGCGGGCGAGGTGACGCGCGTCGCCCGTGAGGTCGGCACCGAGGGGCGGCTCGGCGGCCAGGCGCAAGTGCCCGGCGTCGCCGGAACCTGGAAGGACCTCACCGACAACGTCAACTCCATGGCCGGCAACCTCACCGCCCAGGTCCGCAACATCGCCGAGGTCTCGACCGCCATCGCCAACGGCGACCTGTCGCGCAAGATCACGGTCGACGTGCGCGGCGAGATCCTGGAGCTGAAGGAGACCCTCAACACGATGGTCGACCAGCTCAACCGCTTCGCCTCGGAGGTGACCCGGGTGGCGCGCGAGGTCGGCACCGAGGGCAAGCTCGGCGGTCAGGCGCAGGTGCCGGGCGTCGCCGGAACCTGGAAGGACCTCACCGACAACGTCAACTCCATGGCCGGCAACCTCACCGCCCAGGTCCGCAACATCGCCGAGGTGACGACGGCGGTGGCGCGCGGCGACCTGTCACGAAAGATCGCCGTCGACGTGAAGGGCGAGATGCTGGAACTCAAGAACACCATCAACACGATGGTGGACCAGCTCAACGCCTTCGCCGGGGAGGTCACCCGCGTCGCCCGCGAGGTCGGCACCGAGGGCAAGCTCGGCGGCCAGGCCACCGTGCCGGGCGTCGCCGGCACCTGGAAGGACCTCACCGACACCGTGAACGTGATGGCGGCGAACCTCACCGAGCAGGTGCGCGGCATCGTGAAGGTCGTGACCGCGGTGGCGGATGGCGACCTGACCCAGAACCTCACGGTCGCCTCGAAGGGCGAGGTCGCGGCGCTGGCCGAGACCATCAACAACATGACCCGCACCCTCGCCACCTTCGCTGACCAGGTGACCACGGTCGCCCGCGAGGTCGGCGTGGAGGGGCGGCTCGGCGGCCAGGCCAACGTGCCGGGCGCCGCCGGCACCTGGAAGGACCTCACCGGCAACGTGAACCTGCTCGCCGCCAACCTGACCACGCAGGTGCGCGCCATCGCGGAGGTCGCCACCGCCGTGACCAAGGGCGACCTCACCCGGTCGATCCAGGTCGAGGCCCGCGGCGAGGTCGCGGAGCTCAAGGACAACATCAACACGATGATCGGGAACCTCCGTCTCACGACGGACCGGAACACCGAGCAGGACTGGCTGAAGACGAACCTCGCCCGCTTCACCAACATGCTGCAGGGCCAGCGCGACCTCACCACGGTGGGGCGCACGCTGCTCTCCGAACTCGCCCTCCTGGTCGAGGCGCAGCAGGGCGTGATCTACCGGGTCGAGGCCGGGGAGGCGGGCGCCGCCTCCCTGCGGCTCCTCTCGGCCTACGCGGACGACGCCATCGTGGGCCACCGCGAGCGCCTCGCCATGGGCGAGGGGCTGATCGGGCAATGCGCGCGGGACGCGCGGCGCCTCCTCGTCACCGCCGTGCCGGCGAGCGCGACCCCGGTCGTGTCGGGCCTGTTCCGGGCCGTGCCGCGCACCGCCATCGTGCTGCCGGTCCTGTTCGAGGGGCAGGTCAAGGCGGTGATCGAACTCGCCTCGCTCACCACCTTCACGGACCTGCAGATCTCCTTCCTGGAGCAGCTCACCAGCGGCATCGGCATCGTGCTCAACTCCATCGAGGCGACGATGCAGACCGAGGGCCTGCTCAAGCAGTCCCAGCAGCTCGCCAGCGAATTGCAGATCCGCCAGCGCGAATTGCAGCAGACCAACGAGCAGCTGGAGCAGAAGGCCCAGCAGCTCGCCGACCGCAACGACGAGGTCGAGGCCAAGAACCAGGAGATCGAGCAGGCCCGCCGCGCCCTCGAGGAGAAGGCGGCGGAACTGGCGCTCACCTCCAAGTACAAGTCCGAGTTCCTGGCGAACATGAGCCACGAGCTGCGCACGCCGCTGAACTCGATCCTGATCCTCGGGCAGCAGCTCAGCGAGAACCCGGATCGCAACCTGTCCGAGCGGCAGGTGGAGTTCGCCCGCACGATCCACGGCGCGGGCACCGACCTGCTCAACCTGATCAGCGACATCCTCGACCTGTCGAAGATCGAATCCGGCACGGTCTCGGTGGAGGCGGAGGAGATCTCCTTCGCCAACCTGCTCGCCACCACGGCGCGGCCGTTCCGGCACGAGGCGGAGAACCGGCGCCTGTCCTTCGACGTCGAGATGGCGCCGGAGCTCGGCAGCATCGTCACCGATTCCAAGCGCCTGCAGCAGGTGCTCAAGAACCTCCTGTCGAACGCCTTCAAGTTCACCGAACAGGGCGGCGTGCGCCTGCGGGTCGGGCCGGCGGCGAATGGCTGGAGCCCCGACCACCCGGTGCTCAAGCACGCGCCCACCGTCGTCGCCTTCGAGGTCTCGGATACCGGCATCGGCATCCCGCCGGAGAAGCAGAAGATCATCTTCGAGGCCTTCCAGCAGGCCGATGCGGGCACCAGCCGCAAGTACGGCGGCACGGGCCTCGGGCTCGCGATCAGCCGCGAACTCGCCAACCTGCTCGGCGGCGAGATCCAGCTGCGCAGCGCCTCGGGGGTGGGCAGCACCTTCACCCTCTACCTGCCGCTGGCCTACGGGGAGGCGGCGAGCGCGGTGCCGGTCCCGGCGCCCGCCCCGGTCGCCCCCCCGCGGCTCGCCCCCGCCGCCCGGGTGAGCGAGTGGACGCTGCCGGTGGTCGAGCCCGCGGGCGACGACCGCGAGACCCTGCAGCCCGGCGACGCGGTGCTGCTCATCGTCGAGGACGATCCCCACTACGCCCGCATCCTGGCGCAGCTCGCCCGCGACGGGGGCTTCAAGGTGCTGAGCGCGAGCCGCGGCGCCGACGCCCTGGCGCTCGCCCGCCGCCACCGGCCGACCGCCGTCTCCCTCGACGTGTTCCTGCCCGACATGCTGGGCTGGACGGTGCTGAGCCACCTCAAGCAGGACCCGGCGACGCGCCACATCCCGGTGCAGATCCTCACCCTCGACGAGGACCGCCGCCACGGCCTGGCGCGGGGCGCCTTCGCGTTCCTGTCGAAGCCGACGAAGCCGGAGGATCTCGGCGCCGCCCTGCGGCGGATCAAGAGCTTCGCCGAGCCGCGGCAGCGGCGCCTGCTCGTGGTCGAGGACAACCCGGCCGAGCGCCTGAGCGTCACGACGCTGCTCGGCCATGAGGACATCGACATCGTCACCGCCGAGACGGGCGAGGAGGCGCTGGCGGCCCTGCGCGCGCAGGCCATCGACTGCGTCGTCCTCGACCTCAAGCTCCCGGACATGTCGGGCTTCGAGGTGCTGGAGCGCCTGCGCGAGGACGCGGCGCTGGCCGACCTGCCGGTGGTGGTGTTCACCGGCCGGGCGCTGTCGCCCGAGGAGGATGCGCGCCTGCACGCGCTCGCCCGCAGCGTCGTGGTCAAGGGCGTGGAATCGCCCGAACGGCTCCTGGACGAGACCGCCCTGTTCCTGCACCGGGTGGTGGCGGAGCTGCCGCCCGAGAAGCAGCGGATGCTGGAGCGCCTGCACCGCTCCGATGAGGACCTGATCGGGCGCACGGTGTTGCTCGTCGACGACGACGCGCGCAACATCTTCGCCCTGTCGAGCGTGCTGGAGCGGCGCGGCATGCGGGTCCTCACCGCCACGACCGGGCGCGAGGCGATCTCGATCATCGAGGCGCGGCCGGACATCGCCATCGTGCTCATGGACATCATGATGCCGGAGATGGACGGCTACGAGACCATGCAGGTCATCCGCGCCAACCCGGCCTTCCGGCGCCTGCCCATCGTGGCCCTCACCGCCAAGGCCATGAAGGGCGACCGGGAGAAGTGCCTGGAAGCCGGCGCCTCCGACTACCTCGCCAAGCCCGTCAACACCGAACAGCTGCTCTCGGCCCTCCGTCTATGGCTTCATCGGTAATCTCCCCGCTCCTCGGCCGCGCCGCCGAGGCCCTCCCCGACACCGCGCCGCGGCGGCGCCCCGAGGCGGAGCAGGTCAACATCCTGCTGGTCGACGACCAGCCGGCGAAGCTGCTCAGCTACGAGGTGATCCTGAGCGAGCTGGGCGACCGGCTGATCAAGGCCGCCTCGGCCCGCGAGGCCCTGGAGCACCTGCTGCGCACCGAGATCGCCGTGGTGCTGATCGACGTCTGCATGCCGGACCTCGACGGGATCGAGCTCGCCACGATGATCCGCGAGCATCCCCGCTACCAGCACGTGGCGATCATCTTCGTCTCGGCGATCCAGATCAGCGACCTCGACCACCTGCGCGGCTACGAGGCGGGCGCCGTCGACTACGTGCCGGTGCCGGTGGTGCCGGAGGTGCTGCGGGCCAAGGTGCGGATCTTCGCGGAACTCTACCGCAAGACGCGGCAGCTGGAGCGGCTCAATGCCGAGCTGGAGCGCCACGTCGCCGAGCGCACCGCCGCCCTCGAAGCCTCGACGGCGCGCCTGCGCGAGAGCGAGCAGCGGCGCAGCCTCGCCCTCGCGGCGGGCCGCATGGGCGCCTGGGACTGGGATCCGGCGATCCGGGCCTACAGCTGGGACGAGGGCCAGTACCGGATGTTCGGGGTCGATCCCGGCGCCTTCGTGCCGACGATCGAGGCGGTCGAGGCGCTGATCCACCCGGACGATCGGGAGCGCCTGCGGGGGCTCGGCCGGCAGGCGGCGCGCACGGGCGAGCCCTTCGACGCGGAGTTCCGGATCCTGCGGCCGGACGGGGAGCTGCGCTGGTGCGTGGCCTCCGCGGCGGCGACGCTGGACGGCACCGGCCGACGGCTCAGCGGCGTCACCCACGACATCACGGAGCGTAAGCGCGCCGAGGCGGCGCTGATCGACCTCAACCGCGAGTTGGAGCAGCGCATCGAGGAGCGCACCCGCGAGCGCGAGGCGGCCCTCGCCCAGCTCTTCGAGGCCCAGAAGCTCGACACGATCGGCCAGCTCACGGGTGGCGTCGCGCACGACTTCAACAACCTGCTGATGGCGGTGCTGGGGTCGCTCGAACTCCTGGAGAAGCGCCTCGATCCGAAGGACGACCTCGCCCGCCGCCTCCTCGACAACGCCCAGCAGGGCGCGCAGCGCGGGGCGGCGCTCACCCAGCGCCTCCTCGCCTTCGCGCGGCGCCAGGAGCTCCGGCCGCAGACCGTCGCGGTGGCGGGGCTCGTCGAGGGCATGCGCGGCCTGCTCGAGCGGGCGCTCGGCCCGAGCGTCACCATCGCGACGCGGCTGCCCGCCGACCTGCCGCCGGTGCGCATCGACGCCAACCAGTTCGAACTTGCCCTCCTCAACCTCGCGGTGAATGCCCGCGACGCCATGCCGGGCGGCGGCACGATCACCCTCGACGGCAGCAGCGTCGCGCAGGCACCGGGGCTGCCGCCGGGGGCCTATGTGCGGGTCGCGCTCAGCGACACCGGCACCGGCATGGACGCCGCGACCCTCGCCAAGGCGACCGAGCCCTTCTTCACCACCAAGGGGCCGGGCAAGGGCACGGGGCTCGGCCTGTCCATGGTGCACGGGCTGATGGCGCAGTCGGGCGGGGCGCTGCGGGTGAAGAGTGCGCCGGGGCAGGGGACCACGGTCTGCCTCTGGCTCCCGGCCGCCGCTCCGGTGGAGGCCGCGCCGGCGGCGCCCGCCTCGTCGGACGGGCCGGCGCCGCTGCCGCCCTCGACGATCCTGGTGGTGGACGACGACCCGCTGGTGCGGATCGGGACGGCGGCGATGCTGGAGGATCTCGGCCATTCCGTGCGGGAGGCGGCCTCCGCCGCGGAGGCGCTGGCGCTGCTCGGGGAGCGGCCCGGCATCGACGGGGTGATCACCGACCACGCCATGCCGGGCATGACCGGCCTCGACCTCGTCCGGCGCTTGCGGACATCGCATCCCGGCCTGCCGGTGATCCTGGCCACCGGCTACGCGGAGCTGCCGAACGAGGGCGAGGTCGCGGTGCCGCGGCTGGCCAAGCCCTTCAGCCAGGAGGATTTGGCGCGGCTGCTCGCGGAGGCGATGGCGGTGTGATCCGATGGCGATCCACGCTCCAGATGCACGTTTTCCAGTGTAAGCCAATTTATGCAATTATTTCTCGGATTCTATCGAAGCGGTTTATTGTTTCGAACGCATTCATTGGAGTATGCCCCGTGTTCCGCTCTGCATAAATCCTCCAAGGTAATCCTGCTACCTTTGCATTACGATAAAGACGACATAATGCGAATGGCCTGATAATTCTATCCTTCATACCAAATATAATGTGAGTTCTGACATTTGAAAGCAAGGTAAATTCATTTATATACTGAATCTCATCTCCAAATCTACTTTCAAACCATCTACGATACAACCCTGAATAGCCAGTGTTTTCCTCGGCATATTCAACATGTTCCGCAAGATTCACTACTGGCGCGACCGCCACTATCGTTCTAAAGTCATGCCGAGCAGCGCCCGCGACGAGTGCCAACGTTGCCCCAAAGCTCACGCCAAATAGAGAAATATCGCTTTCTTCGATTTTAAAATTATCACAGACGTAAGAAACCAGATTTTCCAAATCTTCCAAAAATGATTGACGCCATTTGTGATGAACAAGCTGCCTAATTCGAAATCCAAAATTCGAAGAACCGCGATAATTCAATACAAATACTCCCTTCCCTGCAGCGACAAACTCCCGATATAGGCCACCATATCGTATATCATTCCATTCACACGACTCAGGTCCACCATGCAAGGCGATCACTGCACCATTCGTACATCCCTCCGATGGTATAAATGCGAGACAACATGCGCCAGAGTCCAATGCTAGAGAATATTCCAAAATATGAGGCCAAGGCTGGACCCCGCCAGGAACCTCATGCACTTCCCGATCTGCAACGCACAACCATCTTGATCCTTGAGCCAGATGAATCCTTTTAATCAGAATTCCGTTATTCGAGCCTCCAAAAAATTTTACAACACCTGATCCCGATAACGACTTTAGATGCCTGCCGTCATAAGGATCTAACACGATTATGTTCTGTTGCGCTCTTAAATGTGTCGACGCAATGACGAGTTTGCGTGTTATAAATCTGGCATCAACATAATTAAAACTTCTGTCAAAATCTGTAACTATCGTTTCTTTATCTATGTCATACATCGACAAATTCGTCATCTCTGCATCTTCTCTGATCAACAAAATAAAACCGCCATTAAAGTCGACGGGTTTTCCGGGAAGCAGGATATGCGCTCCTGTATCGAGATCAACAATAAAGTACTGATCTTGATAAGGAGTCTCGTCAGTTTTTATAATTACTACTGCCTTCGAACCTTTGAAGTAGTACAAGCTGACGTACCCTCCTTGCAAATCGAAGATTTCTTCCATAATAGAAGTTCCAACTATGAAATAACTGGTAACGGCCGTTTTGTTTAGAGTCGCAACAATTCCGTCGACTCCTTGAACACAAGCCGGAAACAAATCACATTCAGTTTCCAAATCGAATGCCATCTCGACTCTTTTTACTGGATTCTCGCCCGCAAGAGAAAATTTTAATGCAACTAAATTCCCTCTCTCGGTGTCACTTGCACATTGTATGTACAGAATATTACTCCTACTGTCAAAATATAAAGCCGATTCGGTCGATTTCAATTCGTATATCAGGCGGCTTTCATTATTTGACTTTAGGTAAATGCGCGTTGCTTCATGGAAGAACATGAAATTACCAGAATCGTAACTTAACAAAATCACACTATCTTCCCAATATTTCTCGGATACCGTGCTCACTAGAATGTTAGACATAATTATGAGACCCTTTTTATCGGTGATTTGTCCGGCTGTTCATGAGGCTCGTTTTGAAAAAGGCAATACACGTCACTACATCTATGATTGCAGATATATATATGATCTGATTGATATTATTTTGAAAGAAAAACGGGACAGAGATACCGCCAAGCATATCGCCGAGCAGAAACGAACTAGACAACATGCCCAGGACACTTGAAGCTTTTTTTTCTGAAATTAGACTGATCTCGATCGTACGTTGACACAAAAGTACTCCTCCAGTTGCCACACCTCGCATCAACAGAGCAACTGATGCGTTTAAGATACCCATCGACGGCGCGAGACACAGTGTTGAGATTCCGCACATGCATCCGAATGCCAGGACCCATCGCCTGGGTCCCCATACCTTGATGACAGAAGCTAGAAATGGTTGAATGAGAGATGCCAACAATGCGGAAGCCGCCAACAGAGCGACAGCTTGTCCGATCGATAAGCCGGATTTCAGAAGTATGACAGGCATGTAAGGAACTATTAGACTGGCACTGAACCCCGATAGCAGGCTAAGGCAAATCAAAGCAAAATCCAGCAGATTTATTTCGTTGATTCCGTAAGTAAGACTCGAATTTGTCTTCGAGTAAGAATACTTATTTACGCGGACTATCTCTTTATCGCATACCAACAATGCGATCAAAGGCAAACTTGATGAAATTGCGAGCATAGTTATGTAGGATTGAGGGGATGAGCCTAATAACCAAAGCCCCAAGCCGGCAATGGCGATTGATGCGGCCTGTGAAATACCTCGCGCTGCATTACTTGCTGCTATAGCATCGGTCCGCAAATCGACATGAGGCCACACGTAAATCCATAGCCTCAGACAAAATAATATAGTCGAAGCTCCCAGACCAGACAAACAACCGGACAACACTGCGACGGAAGTGCAATCCGGTGATACTCTGAGTAGTAATCCCAGTGAATATAGGGAGCACGCAATTATTAAGGAGCGACGGAACCCAATCCTATGCACAAATAATCCTAACATGCCGGAAAACACGCCCGCTAGAGCCATCGCTGCGTATGACGCTCCGAAATTTTCTAGCTTTTTATTATATTCAAACCATAAAGGATGTACTGTCTTAGATATCCACATCCCACAAAATATGGCGGCGTTAAATGTAACAATAGGTAAAAATTCAGCATTTGGGTAAAATCTTATGACTGCCCGTAGCATTTCTAAGCCTCTGGTGGGAAGAATTTCGAGAGAAGCGTTCGATTATACTCGAGTTCGGCGCTAGGCGGAACACATTCTATAACGTCATTGATGACCTGTCTTGCTTGGTCGAACTGCTGCAATGTCGCAAATATTTCGGCTTTGAGCGAAGCAATATTGATCATATTCTCTGCCGTCGCTTCTTCAAAATCGAGACATTCTAAAATCATCTGCGCACGATCTATGAGACCGCGCTCATACAGACTCAAGGCGAAATTGTATGCAAACGTAGGAGAACTTGGAGATAGAGCATGAGATTTACCAAAGTAGTCATTTTGGATCTTGCCTTCGGCGTAATCACAAAGACCCAATAAATTAAATGACTCTGGATATGTTTGATCAATATCCATCACTTCCTGAAGTTCCAATCTTGCCTCATGAATCATATGGTTGTCAATAAGCACTCTTGCTAATTCTATTCTGTATTCCGGGTAATTACTGTCAAGTTTGATAAGCTCTTTATATGTGTCAATTGCTAAATTAACTTCATTTGCTGCCAGATAACATTGAGCAAGATTGTATATTAGAACTGTTTTATGCATCTTTTCAATGCCATCGCGATCGTCACTTAATTTCTCGATACCAGCTTTTAGAATATTAGTGGCTCCATTTAAATCACCTTTCTTAAATAGGACCAATGCGTAGCCATTTCTATTAAAAATCCTTTCCACTTTTGATCGTTCATCGTGGACTTCATTCTCGCTTAAAACCTTAAAAGCTTCATCAAGCAACCCACTTGCAATCGACTCGTTCCTTAAATACGGCGGATGGTGGCGCAGGTAAAGCATAGACATAACGTAATTTGACTTTGCGGTCTCTTTTAATTCTCCGTATTCGCGCCACTTCTTGAAACATAG
Organism: Methylobacterium sp. JK268; assembly: GCF_054052225.1. Classification (NCBI taxonomy): domain Bacteria; kingdom Pseudomonadati; phylum Pseudomonadota; class Alphaproteobacteria; order Hyphomicrobiales; family Methylobacteriaceae; genus Methylobacterium; species Methylobacterium sp. JK268. The sequence continues at coordinate 58,079 of NZ_JBSVZN010000012.1, forward strand.
CTCGGCCTCGACCGTTTTGCCGAGCATATTAGCACAAAATCCCGCAATTTTCCATGCTTTCGCCAGATCTTTGTAGTCTTTCAAAATCCGCTTCGCAATTTTTTCTCCGGTCCACGCGTCTCCAAAGCGAACAAACTTGTCGGCTGCGGCAATCAATGCTTCAACCTCCCTGAAGTTCAACTTTCTCTTGCGATTAACTAGTCCAGATATTTCCTGATAATGCTTATAATAGGTGATTGTTGTTATATTTTGACAAGAAATGGCAGATTGATACACTACAGTGTGTTTGCCAAATTTCAACAACTCCCTAAAAAATACGGCTGATCCCTCATCTATAAATTCGCTGCCAAATATCACGACTTCAATCTCTTGGTAGTGCTCGCTGATCTTGCATGAAATCTGCCGCAGTATCCTAACTACACGATCTTTCAAAAAGAATCGAAGCTGATCTGTTACGTCGATTCTGTCGGTCAAGCTCAACTTGTCCTCAACACCCTTCGTACGGCTCTCGATAGGGAACAGTAGATTATATCCAGCAATACATGAATTTGCCGTAAGGTCAAATTTTATTTGAAACAAAAACTGCCTTAAACAGTTGAAACTCACGACGTCTGGAATTGCGTGTATCTCGATCATCATTTCGATTCGTCCTCCCCGTAGACACAAATAGGGAGTGCGTGGCGAAGGAGCCACGCACTCTTCTTCTATTTAGCTGCCATACATCACGGCGAAATTCGTCTTGGTCGCCTGCGGCTTAGCTTTAACGAGCTTCATCATGCTCTCCTTTCGCTAACCGCCTCTACACAACCGCTCGGATTGCTGAGGCAACGCTACGTTATGTGCATATTTTCCCTGCGTCAGTAGCCGAATTAGTCGGGAATCTTAATTATTATAATTAAAATTCTTTTCCGGGAAGTGCAGCGATTGAGGTTACCTGTGGGACAGCCAGTTAGAAGAGAGGTTCCATGCTCATTTTCATCGCCACGTGCCTTTACTGTGGGAGACCGGCGAATGTGGTCGGGTCCTTTGACAGCAAGGTCGTGCGCCAACCCGCACCCTTCAGCCAAGAGGGGCTGACGCGCCTGCGTGCTGAGCCGGTCGCTGCCTGATCCGAGAGCAGACTTCAATCAAACCGCTGGCGCTGCGTTCGCGGTCTGTATGCAGACGGCATAACCCTCCTCTGCGGGGAAGGGCGGCCTGCGGAGCACGACCAGCGGGACGTAGTCCCGTCCGAGAGGGGCAGGCGCGACACTGATCTAGGAGGAGCTAGTCAGAACGGTTCAGTCTTATCCGGCACTGAGCTTCCCCCCTCCCGCCCCACTCCGTAGGGCGCGCTCCCCCGCTCAGGTCTACGGGTTATACAGATTTGGATATTCATCTCTGCAAGAGGCGAAATCCTCAATGTTGTTCTCCGAGGCCGCTGAACAGAGACCTTTCGCCGTGTCCCTTGCTTCTGGCCAGCGCAGCCGCGGGACAAGAAATTTCCCACCTGTATAACTCGTTGCCCGCAGAGGGGGAGAGTTCGGGCGCGAACCTCGATGCTTCAGCGGCCCGCGGTTCGCTTTACTTACCCCAGAACGACGGCGAGCCCCCCGGCCGGAAAACCCCCGCCTCGCCCCACGCACAGCACCCGTTCGCCCGCGTGCCGCGCGATCGCCTCAGCCACGGTCTCGGGGGCGGTCGGCGCCCCGGGCGTCTCGCTCACCACCACGGCCCGCAGTGCCACCCCGTGCCGGCGCAGGGTCTCGACCGCCGTGAGCGCGTGGCTGATCGACCCGAGATAGCTCCCGGAGACCAGCAGCGCCGGTACTCCCAGGGCCTTCAGCCAGGCGAGGCCCGTCGCGTCGGCGGTGAGCGGGCTCATCAGGCCGCCGACGCCCTCCACGAGCACGCTCACCTCCGGCGGCGCCGCGTCGATTCGCGCGCGGCACCATGCGACGAGGTCGGAGAGCGCCAGCGAGCGTCCCTCCCTGGCCGCGGCGAGGTCCGGGGCGAGGGGGGCGGCGAAGCGCCAGGGCGTCGTCGCCGCCACCGTCTCCTCCGTCACCGGCAGGTCCTGCGCCGCCAGGAGCCGGGCGGTGTCGCTCTCGGCGAAATCCGGATCACCCAGGGGCGGCAGGCCGCTCGCGACCGGCTTGAGCGCGAGGACGCGCCGGCCGCTCTCCCGCAGCGCCCGGGTCAGGGCCGCCGTGACGTAGGTCTTGCCGATCTCGGTGCCGGCGCCCGCGATGAAGAGCGCGCTCACCGGAGGGCCCCGAGATCGTCGAGCGCCTGCGCCAGGGCGTCGACCTCCGCCTCCGCGTGGGCGGCCGAGAAGGCGACGCGCAGGCGCGCGGTGCCGGCCGGCACCGTCGGGGGCCGGATCGCCACCACCAGGAAGCCCCGCGCCTCCAGCGCCCGCGACAGGCCGAGCGCCGCCTCCGCCTCGCCGACCCGCACCGGCACCACGGCGCTCTGCGCCTCCGGGAGCCCGAGCCGGGCGGTGAAGCGGCGGGCGAGGGCGAGTGGCCGGGCGGCCCGCTCCGGCTCGGCCTCGATCAGCCGCAGGGCGGCCAGCGCCGCGGCCGCGGAGGCGGGGGGCAGTCCGGTCGTGTAGACGAAGCTGCGCGCGCGCGAGGTCAGGAGGTCGACCACCGGCCGCGAGGCGCAGAGATAGCCGCCGTAGCTGCCGAGCGACTTCGACAGGGTGCCCATCTCCAGCGGCGCCGTGGCGTCCGGCCCGACCACGCCGAGCCCGTGGGCGTCGTCGACCAGGGTCCAGGCGTCGAAGGTCTGGGCGAGGGCGAGGATCTCCGCCACCGGCGCCCGGTCGCCGTCCATGGAGAAGACCCGCTCGGTGAGGATGAGCGCGTGACGGGCGCTCCCGCGCTCGCGCGCCAGGAGTTCCTCCAGGTGGCCGAGGTCGTTGTGCCGGAAGGGCAGGGCGCGCGCCCCCGAGAGCCGGAGGCCCGCCCACATGCAGGAATGGCCGAGTTCGTCGATCAGGATCAGGTCGCCGGCCCCGGCCAGCGCCGGCGTGATGCCCAGATTGGCGAGGTAGCCGCTGCCGAAGACGAGCGCCGCCTCGTGACCTTTCCGCGCCGCGAGCGCCGACTCGAGCTCGGCGAGGGTCGGGTGGTTGCCGGTGACGAGGCGCGAGCCGCCGCTGCCCGCCCCGTAGCGGTCGAGGGCGGCACGGGCCGCCGCGACCACCTCTGGGTGCGTGGCGAGGCCGAGATAATCGTTGCAGGAGAAGGAGACGACGGCCCGCCCGTCCCGCTCGGCGCCGGCGCCGCCCGTGCGGGCCGTTCCGACGAGGCGGCGGCGCAGACCCGCCGCGTCGAGCCCGGCGAGCTTTCCGGTCGCGAAGGCGTCGAGGCTGGGCGTGGGGGAGACCGGCATGGCGGCGCTGTGGGCCCGGGGGAGGGCGGGTGTCAAGCGGATCGCGGGATGTGGTCAGCCCACGCTCCCCTGGAGGCGTTCCCGGACCGTGGCGACGAAGGTCTCGGCGACACGAACGGCACGCATCGCCCGCTCCGGCGTCACCGTCAGTCCGTCTCCGATCCCATAATCCGCGATCTCCTTGTAGCGGTACGCCGTCGAGAGCGACGACGCCAGGTCTGGAGGCACGCGCAGGTCCGGCGCCACGCGATGGAATTCGGCAATGACACCGTTGTGGGTCTTCACGATCTTGTCCGCCGCCTCGAAGATCGCGGCCTGCGCCGCCTGGAATTGAGCGAAGTAAGCAAGCCTGCCGGCCTCGTCGTGGATCTCGATCGCCAGGATGCGTCGGGCCTTGTCGAGGGCCGTATCGGCCTTGGCGAGGAACGCGACCGTTTCCGGCTTCACAGGGGACGTCCCTGGTGGCGGATCTCGTGCAGGATCGGGGTGCGCTTCGGCCAGTCCTCGGCCGGGAAGAGTTGGGTCCGGATATCCGCCCCCGTTCTCTGCCGCAGAGCCGCCGCGATGGCGTCGATACGGTCGATCTCGGCCCAGGGCTCGCCCAGGTCGGACAGGAACAGCGCCACGTCATAATCGCTGTCGGGCCGCGCGTCGCCCCGTGCGCGCGAGCCGAACAGGAGGACGCGCGCGATCCGGTCGCCGTAGGCGTCCCGGAGCGCCTCGCGGAATTCCGCCAGGATCGGGTCGTCGGCCCCGTTCGGCAGGGTCATGCGGCGCCTCTCACCTCCTCCACCACCATACGCCAGCGCCGGTCCCCGCGCACCGGCCTCACGCCGCGCGCACGGTGTCGAGGAAGCGGCGGATCTCGTCCGAGAGATGGTCGGAGGAGCGCGACAGCCCGGAGGCCGCCTCCAGCACCTGGCCCGCGGCCGCGCCCGTCCCCTCGGCCGCATCGGCGAGCCCGGCGATGGTGGCCGTCACCGCACCCGTCCCCTGCGCCGCCTGAGAGACGTTGCGCACGATCTCCTGGGTCGCGGCGCCCTGCTCCTCCACCGCCGCCGCGATCGAGGATGCGACCACATCGATCTCGCGGATGCGGGCGGCCATGCCGCCGATCGCCGCGACGGCCTGATCGGTCGCCTGCTGGATCTGCGCGATCTGTCCGGAGATCTCGCCCGTCGCCCGCCCGGTCTGCCCGGCGAGTTCCTTCACCTCCGCGGCGACGACCGCGAAACCGCGGCCGGCCTCGCCGGCCCGCGCCGCCTCGATCGTGGCATTGAGCGCCAGCAGGTTGGTCTGCCCGGCGATGCCGGCGATGACCTCGACGACGCTGCCGATCCGCCCGGCGGCCTCGCTGAGGGTCTCGACCAGGGTGGAGACCTGGCCCGCCTCCTCGGAGGCGGTGCGGGCGAGCTCGGCCGAACTCCCGACCTGCCGCCCGATCTCCGCCACGGAGGTGCCGAGCTCCTCGGCCGCGGCCGCCACGGTGGCCACGTTCGACGCCGCCTGCCCGGCCGCGTCCGCCGCCCGGGTCGACCGGTCCGCCGTCTCGGCCGCGTGGCCCGCCATGCCCTGGGCGCTGGCGCGCAGCTGCCCGGCCCCGGCGGCGACGCCCGCCACGATGCCGCCGACCGCCTCCTCGAAGCGCGCGGCCACCGCCCGCAGGCCGTCCCGGCGCCGCAGCTCCCCGTCGGCGCGCGACCGCGCGGCCTCCTCCTCCAGCGCCCGCGCCCGCACGAGGCCGCCGCGCAAGACCTCGACCGCGCGCGCCATCGCGCCGATCTCGTCGCGGCGCTCGGTCCCCGCGACCGCGGCGTCGATCCGCCCGTCGGCGATGTGCCGCATGCTCCGCTCCAGGCCGGCGAGCGGCCGCATGGCCCGGCGCAGCCCCAGCCCGAGCATTCCGGCCCCGGCCAGGACCAGGAGCAGCCCGGTGCCGGCCGCCCGCCGGGCGGTCGCGTCCAGGGCCGCGAGGTAATCCGCCTTCGGCACGCCGACGAAGAGGATGCCGACGACACCGCCCCCGGCGTCGAGGATCGGCTCGTAGGCCGTGAGGGTGGCGGTGCCGAGCACGTCCGCCTCGCCGCGGAAGGGTTCGCGCCGGCCCAGCACGGCGTCGCGCACGGGCCCCTGGGCGAGCGCGGTCCCGGTTGCGCGGCGCCCGTCCGGGCCGACGATGGTGGTGGCCAGGCGCGTGTCGCCGAGGAAGACGGTGGCGTGGCCGCCCAGGATCGCGCGGACCCGGTCGACCGCCGGCTCGGCGGCGTCGATCCGGTGCGTGCCGACGCGGAGCACGCCGTCCACGAGCGAGAAGGCGGACGACCCGCCCTCGTCCGCGAGCGTCGCCCGCAGCAGTCTCATGTTGCGGTCGAGCGCCTCGCCGGCGCGGCGGGTCATGTCCGCCCGCAGGTCGACCAGCATCAGGGCGAGGGCTCCCGCGCAGGCCAGGACCATGACGGCGATGCCGATCAGGCTGATGCGGGTTGTCAGGGACAGGGTGATCGCCCAGGAGCTGCGCTTCGACATGGTCCTCTCGACACGGAGTGAGGCGGCAGGCTCCCCAACCCCAGCGCGCGGCAACGCACTGCAGATCCACGCAGGTGTACCTGCACGCCGAAGGAGCCTCTTCATGCATGACCTTTGGGCATCAAGCCTTAAGACGAAATGCACGCGCGTGTCCGCGCCCCGGAAATTGTCCACGGCCGCCGGGTGTCGGCGCGCCATGGATCCTCCTTACGAAGAGGAAGACCGCGCGGGCGCGACGCGGATGCCGGCCCGGACCGGCGGCGAGGCGGGACCGAAGGCCGGGATGGCACTCGTCGCCCCCGTCCGCGATCCGGATTTTCGTTGACTCCGTCAACCAACCGGCCGAGATGAGGGGGCGTCGGAGGACCCGCCATGACCGTCCCGTCAGTTCGCACCGAGGATCCCGTCGCCGCCATCCGGGCGTTCAACCGCTTCTACACGCGACAGATCGGCCTCCTCGACGAGGGACTGCACCGCAGCGCCTTCTCCCTCACCGAGGCGCGGGTGCTCTACGAGCTCGCGCATCGGGACGGGCTCACAGCGAGCGACCTGCGCGACGATCTCGGGCTCGATGCGGGCTATCTCAGCCGCCTGCTCAAGCGCTTCGCCGCCCAGGGGCTGGTCGCGCGCGCGCCCTCGGCGCAGGACGGGCGCCGCCACGTGCTCGCCCTGACGGAGGCGGGCCGCGCGGCCTTCGCGCCCCTCGATGCGGCCTCCCGGCGCGAGGTCGCCGCCCTGCTGGCGCGGCTGTCCGGACCGGACCAGGCGGCCCTGGTGCGGGCGATGGGCACCGTGCGGCGCCTCCTCGCCGAGCCGCCCGCGCCCGTCACCCTGCGGCCGTTCCGTGCCGGGGACACCGGCTGGATCATCCACCGCCAGGGCCGCCTCTACGCGGAGGAATACGGCTTCGACGACAGTTTCGAGGCGCTGGTCGCCGGGATCCTGGCGGGCTTCGTGGCGTCGCACGACCCGGACCGCGAGGCCGGCTGGGTGGCGATGCGCGGGGACGAGCCGGTCGGCAGCATCTTCCTGATGCGCCAGTCGGACGCGGTCGCGAAGCTGCGGCTCCTCTCCGTCGAGGCGGCGGCGCGGGGGCACGGCACCGGGGGGCGCCTCGTCGAGGCCTGCCTCGCCTTCGCCCGCGCGGCCGGCTACCGGCAGGTCACGCTCTGGACCAACGACGTGCTCGTCCCGGCCCGGCGCCTCTACGCGCAGGCGGGTTTCCGCCTCACCGAGAGCGCCCCGCACCGCTCCTTCGGGCAGGATCTCGTCGGCGAGACCTGGATCCTCGACCTCGCCGCCGCTTGACAGAGCCGCCCCGCCGACCGACTGCGCGCCCATGAGCGAGCCCCGCGACGATCGCCTCTGGCGCCCCTACACGCAGATGAAGACCGCCGCCCCGCCGCTGCGGGCGGTGCGGACGCGGGGCAGCCGCATCCTGCTGGAGGATGGGCGCGCGCTCGTCGACGGCATCGCCTCCTGGTGGACGGCCTGCCACGGCTACAACCACCCGCACATTCGGCAGGCGGTGGCGGCGCAGCTCGACGCGATGCCGCACGTGATGTTCGGCGGCCTCACCCACGCCCCGGCCGAGACCCTGGCGCGCCGCCTCGCCGCCCTGCTGCCGGGGGACCTCGACCACGTCTTCCTGTCCGATTCCGGCTCGGTGGCGGTGGAGGTCGCCCTGAAGGCGGCGGCCCAGGTCTGGCTGAACCGCGGAATCCAGGGCCGGTCCCGCTTCGCCGCCTTCCGGGGCGGCTACCACGGCGACACGATGGGGGCGATGTCGGTCTGCGACCCCGAGGAGGGGATGCACCGCCGCTTCGGCCGCTACCTGCCCGAGCAGGTCTTCTTCGATCTTCCCGACACGCGCGAGCGGGAGGCCGCCCTCGACGCGGGCCTCGCCCGCCACCGGGACACGCTGGCCGGGGTGATCGTCGAGCCGCTGGTGCAGGGGGCGGGCGGCATGCGCATGCACACGCCCGAGGTGCTGGCGACCATCGCCCGGCTCGCCCGCCGCCACGGCCTGATCCTGATCCTCGACGAGGTCTTCACCGGCTTCGGCCGCACCGGCACGCTGTTCGCCTGCGAGCAGGCGGGCGTGGTGCCGGACCTGATCTGCCTGTCGAAGGCGCTGACCGGGGGCACGATGCCGCTCGCCGCCACGGTCGCGACGACCGAGATCTTCTCGGCCTTCCTCTCGGACGACCCGGCCGCGGCGCTGATGCACGGGCCGACCTTCATGGCGAACCCGCTCGCCTGCGCGGCGGCCAATGCCAGCCTCGATCTCTTCGCCGAGGAGCCGCGGCTCGCCCAGGCGCGCGCCATCGCGGCGCGGATCGAGGAGGGGCTCGCCCCCCTGCGCGGACGGCCCGGCATTGTCGACGTGCGGGTGAAGGGGGCGATCGGGGCGGTGCAGCTCGCGCCCCCCCTCGACCTCGCCGCGCTGAAGGCGGCCTTCCTGGCGCGCGGCGCCTGGCTGCGCCCCTTCGGCGACATCGTCTACCTCACCCCGGCGCTCACCATCGGCGAGGAGGATCTCGGCCTGCTCCTCTCGGCGATGCGTGAGGTGCTGGGGGCTGCGTAAATCGAACGGGCTCGCAAGGCATTGCCGTTGCTGCGAGATTTGAGGCAAGTACTTGTGACAATCATGGCGTGGGGAACCCCTCTCCCGTGCGGGAGAGGGGCAGGGGTGAGGGTCCAGGTGGTTCAGCAAGTATTCTGACGTGTACCGCTGCCAGCACGACCGTCTTCGCTTGATGACGGTCCGGTCCGGGGCCCTCACCCCTACCCCTCTCCCGCACGGGAGAGGGGATCCCGCGGGTCTCCTCGGCTCCGTTCAAGCGACTGCGAAAGAAGCACTTTCTTGATGCCGGCAGGCGAAGTGTGAACACGCTAGCCCGTCCCGAAGGGCCATCCATCCATGGTTGAATGTCGTCGCCGCACTCCTGCGTCACGCCAAGCACCTCCCCTTTTCCGGACGAGAGCAGCGCCAGCGGAAGGAGGTTCGGAAACCAGATGATGGATCGCCGCGAAGCGGCTCCGAATGCCAGCAACGGTGTTGAAAAGCAGCCGCTTCGCGTCTTCTTGCGCTGGTTTCCGGGTCGCATTCCGCTGACGCTGCATGCGCGCAGGCCCGGAACGGACCCGAAAAGGGGGAGAGTTGAACGCGGCCCTGCGAGCCCTCTGATGGCCCCGCGCGTGGGTTTCCATCCAGGGCGTGGGCCGCGCGGTCGGTGTCAGGCGGTGGCGCGGCCCGGGACCAGCGTCTCCGCCACTGCCGCCGGGCTCGCGAAGAGATGGGCGGGGCGCAGGGCGGCGAGCGCGTCCGGCCGGGTGTAGCCCCAGGCGACGGCGCCGAAGGCGAGCCCGCAGGCCGCCGCCGCCTCGGCGTCGCGGATCTCGTCGCCGAGGCAGATCACCCGCTCGGGCGGCACGCCGCTCGCCCGCACGACGGCGCGGAAGACCCGCGCCTTCCCGAACAGGGCGGCGCCGCACTGGAAACGCCCGATCCGCGCGGCGTTGCCGGGGCCGAGCACCCGGCGCACCGTCGCCTCGCGGTTCGCGGTCACGAGCGCGAGCGCCACGCCGCCGGCGTCGAGATGGGCCAGCATCGCGGGGATCTCGGGAAAGAGCGGGATCCGGGCCGCGTCGCGGGCCGCGAGGTCACGCATGTGCCTGGCGATCAGGGGCAGCTTCCAGCGCGGCACGTCGAGGCGGCGCAGGATCGCCCGCGCGCCGAGGGCGCGCAGCGCGTCCGTCTCGGCCGGGTCCACGCGCCGGAACCCGTAACGGTCGGCGACGCCGTTCAGGACGCCGCAGAACCACGGGAAGCTGTCGGCCAGCGTCCCGTCGTAATCGAGGATCGCGAGCCCGTAGGGGTTCGCGACCGGTCGGCTCACCGGCAGTAGCGGGGCAGGCGCCGCTTCCAGCGCTCGCCGATTCGCAGCTCGTCCTCGCGGCGCTTGGGGCGCACGATGTCGGGCCGTGCCGGCTCGGACCGGCCCGCGTCGTCGACTGGGGGCGGGGCGGGGAGAGGCGCCGCCGCGGCGGGCGCCGGGGCCTGCACGGCGGGCGGCTCGTCCGGCCAGTCCTCCGGCCAGACGAAGCCCTGGTGGGTCGGGGCGGGGGCGGGCTTGCGGGTCGGCGGCCGGCCGGGACGGCGGCGGAACACCGGCTCGTCCTCCTCCGTCTCGGGGACGGGCGGCGGGGGCGGCGGCTCGGGCGGCGCGATCAGGCTGGGCAGGACCCGCCGGGACCCCGCGGAGGGAGCAGCCGCCGGGGCGGCGGCCTGCGACCGCGCGGGAGGCGCGGCGGGGTCCGCGTCGAACCGGCCGGACTGGGTCGCGGCCGCCGCCTCCTCGATGAGGCCGGTGCCGGCCCAGAGGGTGTTGTGCGGAGATTTCGGCGCGGCCTCACTCGCGGCGAGGGGGGAGTTGCGCGTACGTTTGATCTCGACCGTGAATGACGGTCTCGCGCGATAGCGCGTCATCGAGTGTCCTGAAGCGGTCTGTTCGGGATAGGGTCCGCCGCATGATGCGCGAACGCCTGCACCCTCACTTAGGATGAGACGCGTCACTTGTCCATGCGGGGCGTTGATAAAGTGTCAAAGCGTGAGATTTGGAGCACAATCGCGCGGTCAAGTCCCGCCGCTTCCGCGGGGGCAACAAGTTCACGGACGGTCGTCGGGCGCGCCGCCCGGCCCCGCGGCCGTCCGGAGGAGGGAGGCGCATGAACCTCTTCGTGCTCACCGGAGCCGGCATCTCGGCCGAGAGCGGGCTCGGCACCTTCCGCGACCGCGGCGGGCTTTGGCACCGGTTCGACCCCGCCCGGCTCGCCACGCCCGAGGCCTTCGCGGCGGATCCGGACGAGGTCCACGCCTTCTACAACCTGCGGCGGCGCGGGGTGCGCGAGGCCACCCCCAACGCCGCCCACCGGGCGCTGGCGCGGCTGCAGGCGGCGCTGCCCGAACGGGGCGGCGGCCTGACCCTCTGCACCCAGAACGTGGACGACCTGCACGAGCGGGCCGGCGCCGCGGCGGTGCTGCACATGCACGGGGAGATCCTGCGGGCCCGCTGCCTGTCCTGCGACGCCGAGATGGCGTGGGCGGAGGACCTGTCCGTGGCCACGCCCTGCCCGGCCTGCGGGCGGGCCGGGGGTCTGCGCCCGGCCGTGGTCTGGTTCGGCGAGATGCCGCTCCATCTCGACGCGATCGACGCGGCGCTCGCGGCGGCCGACCGCTTCGTCGCCATCGGCACCTCGGGGGCGGTCTACCCGGCGGCGGGCTTCGTCGCGCGGGCGCGCGGCCTCGGGATCCCGACCCACGAGATCAACCTCGACCCCTCCGACACCGCCCATATCTTCGACAGCGCCGCCTACGGGCCGGCCACCGAGACGGTGCCGGCCTTCGTGGCGCAGGTGCTCGGCGAGGCGTGACGGGACGCGGTCACTCCCGCCGCAGGGCCCGGCCGGAGCCCGGCGGGGGGAACCCGGCCGTGGCGGCCCGCGCGAGCGCTTCCGCGACGGCCGCGCGGGCCCGCTCGACCGGCGCGTCCTCATCGCGGCGCAGGTCGAGATCCGCCTCGGGCGCGGCGAGGATCTCCTCCTCCAGCGCGGCCGTGAGCCGCGCCAGGGCGAGGTCCGGCCGCCAGCCCCGCATCCGTCCGGTCATGGCCATCCTCCCGGGGCGAGGCGCGCGAGCGCGCGGCGCAGGCGCCGGCGCGCGGTGTCGTAGGCGGTCTCGGAGAGGCCGTGCCGGGCCCGGATCTCGGGCGGCGCGAGCCCCTCGGCGAGCCCGCCGAGGATCGCCAGCACGGCCGCGTCGCCCCGGAAGCCCGCCGTGATCGCCTGCAGGGCCTGGGCGGCGGCGAGGATGCGGTCGGGATCGGCCTCGGCCCCCGGGTCCGGCGCGGCCTCGACCTCGTCGGCCGCCGCCGGCACCACCACGCGGGCCTCGCGCCGCAGGCGGCGCCAGTGGTCGTGGCAGAGGCTGCGCATGCAGCCGGCGAGGAAGACCGGCAGCGGCAGCCCGGGCGGGCGGCGCCGCGCCCCGCTCAGCGCCCGCAGCACCGCCTCCTGCAGCAGGTCTCCCGGATCGACGCCCGGCAGCGTGCGGGCGTGGAGCCGGGCCACCGCGTCGAGCCGGGCGAGGTCGGCCTCGGACAGGGCGGCCAGCGCCTCGGCCAGGTCCGTATCCTCGGCCAGGTCCGTGTCCTCGGCCTCGCCGGGGGTCTCGTCGGCGTCGATGCGGCTCGTTCTCACCGCGGGATCACCCTCCACTCGGAGGTCTTACGCCCGGGAGCCGCCCGCGCGGACGGGCCGGCCAAATCTTTTCGCGCACGTCCGCGCCGTCGCGTCCCGCGCGCCCTCTCGGGTGGGACGCTCCCGGAGAGGACCATGGTGACGGACGACGACCTCCGCGCGGTGCGCCGCGCCTTCGCCAGGCAGGTGGCCCACGCGGCCGGGGCCGAGGATCCGCGGCTCGAAGCGGCGCTCGCAGTCGTGCCGCGGGAGCGCTTCCTGCCGCCCGGCCCCTGGCAGCTCGCCAGGCCGCCCCGCGGCTACCGGCCGACCCCGGACGCGGACCCGGTCTTCCTCTACCAGGACGTGCCCGTGGGCCTGCGGCCGGAGCTGAGCCTCAATACCGGCCAGCCCTCCTTCGTGACCTGGCTCATCGGCCTCGCGGCCCTGCGCCCCGGCGACACCGCCGTGCATGTCGGCTGCGGCGCGGGCTACTACACGGCGATCCTGGCCCGGCTGGTGGCGCCCGGCGGCGCGGTGCTGGCGATCGAGCGGGAGCCGGACCTCGCGGCGTTCGCGCGGGCCGCCCTCGCGGACCTGCCGCAGGTGCGCGTCGTCGAGGCGGACGCCACCGCGATGGACCTGCCCGCGTCCGACGCGATCCTGGTCAATGCCGGCCGCGCCCGCCCGGCCGATCCCTGGCTCGACGCCCTGGCGGAGGGCGGGCGCCTCGTCATGCCGCTGACCGTTCCCCGGGAGTCGGGGCCGATCCAGGAGGGGCTGATCCTGCGCATCGTGCGGGAGGGCGACGCCTATGCGGCGCGCTGCCTGGCGGGCACGATGATCTACCCCTGCGCGGGCGCCCGCGATCCGATGGCCGAGGCGCTGCTCGCCGCCGCCCTGGCGCGGGGCGGGGCCGCCCGGGTCACGCGGCTGCACCGGACCGACGCCGTTCCGGAGGAGACTTGCTGGCTGCGGATGCCGGGCTTCAGCCTCACCTGCGAGTGAGGGCGGGGCGCAACGTCCCTTGCCCGCGCCGCTCCCGGGAGGCAGAATGGTAGAAAAACGGCATCCTGTCTTGCTGGGACGCGAACCATGAGCCTCAACATCAAGGATCCGGAGGCCCATCGCCTCGCGCAAGCCATTGCCCGAGAGACCGGCGAGACGATGACCCGCGCCGTCACGGAGGCCCTGCGGGACCGCCTCGCGCGGATCGAGCGCCGGAAGGGGCGGGCCAGCGTCGCCGAACTGCTCGCCATCGCCGACCGCGCGGCGGCCCATGTCGAGCGGCCCTACGCGGCCCATGGCGACCTGCTCTACGACGACGATGGCCTGCCGCGATGATCCTCGACACCTCGGCCCTCGTCGCCATCCTGTATCGCGAGCCGGAAGCCGAGATCTTCGTCCGGCGCATCCACGAGACCGAGACCTGCCGAATGAGCGTCGCGACCTGGGTTGAGCTCGCGCTCGTCGTTGAGCGCCAGCTCGGTCCGGACGGAATGCGCCAGGCGGAGGCTTTCGTGCGCCGCGCCGGCATCATCATCGAGCCGGTGACGCTGGAACAGGGCGACCTGGCCCGCCAAGCCTTCCTCGATTTCGGCAAGGGCCGTCACAAGGCCGGCCTGAACTATGGCGATTGCTTCGCCTACGCCCTCGCCAAGGCCGCCGGCGAGCCGCTGCTGTTCAAGGGGAACGACTTCGTCCTTACGGATCTGGTCGCAGCGTGACAGGCGGGACCGGCGCACGGGACTGTGGTGGGCCGGGGCAGAGGCCGCGCCGGACGACGGCTTCGCACGGGTCGGGCTCACCGAGGTGCTCGCCGACACGGCACCCGACAATCCGCGGTCGCAGGCCGTGATGGCGCGCCTGCGGTTGCGGCGCGATCCCTCCCGCGACTTCACAGCGGATGACGACGGTGTGCGCGGAGGGCGGGGCCTCGTCTGGGTGGCGAGCCCCGCTCCCGGGTCCGTGCCGGCGTCCGCTCCGTCGGGGTCGGCTCCGGCGGGCGGCAGCCCGGCCGCGCCTCACGGCGCGTAGGCGCTCGCCGCCGTCGGCAGCGCGTTCGCGGCCGGGCGCGCGGGCGAGAGAAGGCGCAGCTGCGGGGCGCTCCAGGCGCCGGCGAGTTCGTAGACCGCCGGCTTCGCCGCGGAGCCACGCTCCGCCCCGCCTGCCGTCGCGAGCAGGGGATCGCGCGGGGCGGGCTCGACCTGCGCGGCGACGCGCCGCTCGGGGATGGCCACCTGGCCCCGGAACGCCAGGGCCGAGGCGGCGGTGCGAACCAGGCCCTGCGTGATCTCGCCGAGCCCGGAGGCCACCCCGAGGGTCACTTGGGCACGCTCGAAGGGCAGCCGGCCGCCCCGGCGCAGGGCCGGTTCCGCGCCCGGCGCCTCGGCGAGGCTGAAGCCGGCGATCTCCCCATCCTCCAGGGTGACGGCGACCCGCCCGACGAGCCGGCGGCTCAGCTCGGCGAGGTCGCCGCCCGCCGCGTCGAGGGACAGGTTGCCCTGAACCCGGCCCTCGGCGCCGCGCACGAGGCCGAGATCGGCGAGCAGCGGGCCGAGTTCGACCCGGTCCGCACTGGCCTGGAGCTTGGTCTCGAGGCCGGACGGCCCGGCATCGACGAGCACCGCGCGGCCCTTGACGGTGCCGCCCCGCAGGGTGGCGCGCCCGAGGCTCGCCTCGACGGCGCCCTCGCGGACCAGCAGGCCGGCCGCCACCTCCTCGGCCTCGACGGCGCCCAGGCGCGCCGCCGCCGCCGAGAGCCGGAGATCGAGGTCGCCCCCCGTCCAGTCCCCGAGGGCGATCGGCGCGCGCGTCCAGTCCCGGCCCGCGGGCAGGAGCGGCGAGAGATCGACCCGCTCGGCCGCGAAGGTGCCGGTGAGGGCGAGCCGGCCGTCGGGCGCGAGGCTCGCGGCGCCCGCCCCGTCGAGGGCCGTGTCGGCCACCACGACGTGCAGGGCCGGCATCGCCACCGAGCCGGGCTTCGCCTCGAAGCGGCCCTCCAGGCTCACCCGCCCGAGGACGGGGGCGAGGGGCGCCCGCGCGCCGAGCCAGGCCAGCACCTCCGGCAGCGAGCGCGTGGCGAAGCGGCCCTCGCCGGTGACCGACGGGCCGTCCCGCCAGGATCCGGTCCCGTCGAGGTCGAGCTGCCCGGCGGGCCACGCGAGGGTCGCCCGGACCGGGCTCGTGCCGCCGCTCGCGAGATCGAGCGGGCGGGCGGCGGCGAGGGTCGCGGTGACGGCCGCCCCGCGCCACGCGAAGCGGCCCGCGAGGTCGAGGCCCGCGCCCGCCCGCGGCCAGGAGGCGAAGAGGGCGATGTCGGCGATCCGGTCGGGGCCGTCCTCCTCCGCGGCGAGGCGGCCCTCGGCGATGGTGAGCCGCCGCAGCGGACGCGCCCCCGCAGCGAGGCGGTCGGTGACGCGGGAGAGGGGCGCGGCCCAGCGGTCGTCGCCGGGCAGGACGAGGCGGGCGCCGGTGAGCGTCAGGGCCGCCACCTCGGCCTGCCCGCCCAGCAGGGCGCCGAGGCCGAGTTGCACCCCGACCTCGCGGCTCTCGGCCAGCAGGCGGGCGCCGTTGCGCAGGCGCACGCCGTGGAAGGTCAGACAGGGCGCGGGCAGGAGCGCCAGGGTCGTGGGCCCGTCGGCCTCGAAGGCGAGACCGTAGGCACGCGCGAGGTGGCGGCCCAGGAAGCCCGCCGCCGCGGGCGTCGCGACGCTCCAGGACTGGCAGGCCGCGACAACGAGCGCCAGGGTGCAGGCACCGCCGGACAGGAGCAGGATGGGTCGGCGCGTCATCGCTCCCCGGCTGTGTGTGTGATCGTGATGCCCCGCACGGTCGCGCCGCCCCTCGGACCTACGGAGGGCACGGGCGCGAGCGCCCGACCCGGACCTCCCATACTCCCTCCCAGACGGTTTGTCTCGTGGAAGGCCCGCGACCATCCCCGACATCCCGGAATCCCCGCAGGACATCCCAGCGGGCCGCCCGCGGGACCGCCCCGACCCGAGCGGAGCGGTTTTCCTCCATGCCCCCGTGACCCTGCGCCGAAACGGTGCTTAAGAAGGAGCCCGTGCGGTGTCCGGCCCCCTCGGGGCGGGGCGCGCGACCGCCCGCCTCGTGCGGGAGGCGGATGCGGCAAGCCCCGGATCGGGAGGGTCCGGGGCAGGAGAGGGATCGCGATGAAGAAGGTTTATCCCGATGCCACGGCGGCCCTGGCGGGCCTGCTGCGGGACGGCATGACGATCATGGCCGGCGGCTTCGGCCTCTGCGGCATTCCCGACGTCCTCATCGACGCGGTGCGGGCGAGCGGTGCGAAGGACCTCACCGTGATCTCGAACAACGCCGGCATCGACGGCGCCGGTCTCGGCGTGCTCCTGGAGACGCGCCAGATCAAGAAGATGATTTCGTCCTATGTCGGCGAGAACAAGACCTTCGCCCAGCAGTACCTCGCGGGCGAGCTGGAGATCGAGTTCAACCCGCAGGGCACGCTCGCCGAGCGCATCCGGGCCGGCGGGGCGGGCATCCCGGCCTTCTTCACCAAGACCGGCGTCGGCACCCTCATCGCCGAGGGCAAGGAGGTGCGCGAGTTCGACGGCGAGACATACGTGATGGAGCGCGGCCTCTTCGCCGACCTCTCGCTCGTGCATGCCTGGAAGGGCGATACCGAGGGCAACCTCGTCTACCGGAAGACCGCGCGCAACTTCAACCCGATGATGGCAACCGCCTCGCGCATGACGGTCGCGCAGGTCGAGCACCTCGTCCAGCCGGGCGAGATCGACCCCGACCACATCGTCACGCCGGGCGTGTTCGTGAAGCGGATGATTCACCTGCCGAACCCCAACAAGCGCATCGAGCAGCGCACCACCCGCAAGCGCTCCGACGCGGCCGCGGCCGCGGCCGGCGGCGGCGCCGTCTGAGCATCGAGGAGGAGGACACCATGGCCTGGACCCGCGAGCAGATGGCGGCCCGCGCCGCCCGCGAATTGCAGGACGGCTTCTACGTCAACCTCGGCATCGGCATCCCGACGCTGGTCTCGAACTACATCCCCGAGGGCATGTCGGTTCAGCTCCAGTCGGAGAACGGCATGCTCGGCATGGGCCCGTTCCCGTACGAGGGCGAGGAGGACCCGGACCTGATCAACGCCGGCAAGCAGACCATCACGGAACTGCCGACTACGAGCTACTTCTCGTCGTCGGATTCCTTCGCGATGATCCGCGGCGGCCACATCGACCTGTCGATCCTCGGCGCCATGCAGGTGGCCGAGAACGGCGACCTCGCCAACTGGATGATCCCCGGCAAGATGGTGAAGGGGATGGGCGGCGCCATGGACCTCGTGGCGGGCGTCAAGAAGGTCGTGGTGGTGATGGAGCACGTCGCCAAGGCCAAGGACGGCTCGGAATCCCCGAAGCTGCTGAAGGCCTGCGACCTGCCGCTCACCGGCACGCAGGTGGTCGACATGGTGATCACCGATCTCGGCGTCTTTTCCATCGACAAGAAGGGCGACGGCGGCATGAGCCTGATCGAGCTCGCCGACGGGGTCACCGAGGAGGAGGTCCGCGCCAAGACCGAGGGGACCTACCGGGTGGCGCTCAAGAACACCTGACGGCGCGGCGGCGGGCGTTCCCTCGGGGGCGCCCGCCATCCTCTCGGAGCGACGCGACGGACCGCATCCGTACACCGGGCTATTCCAAGGGGGACCCGGATCGACGGGCTCGCGACACGACCGGCTTGCGCAGGCCCGGCGAGCCGCTAAGCTCTGCGGCGATGACCGGCCCGATCCCCACCCCCGCGATCCTGTGGTGGCGCTTCCCTTAAGGAAGCGGCCGTCGTCATCCCGTGTGCGACCGATGCCGCCGCCCTGGCGGCATGGTCTCCGGCACACCCGGCCTGCGGCAGCGCGGCGGCTCCCTTTCCGGAGAGCCCCATGTCCGAGTGCCGCGCATCCCAATCCCCTGAAGCCCCCCGCCCCGTCATCCTCACCGGCGACCGCACCACCGGCCCGCTGCATCTCGGCCACTATGCCGGGTCGCTGCGCAACCGGGTGGCGCTCCAGCACAGCCACCGGCAGTTCCTGCTCCTCGCCGACGCACAGGCGCTCACCGACCACGCCCACGATCCGGCCAAGGTCGCCCGCAACGTGGTCGAGGTGGCGAGCGACTATCTGGCGGTCGGCATCGATCCGGCGGTGACGACGCTCTGCGTCCAGTCGGCCCTGCCGGCCCTCGCCGAACTGACGCTGCTCTACCTGAACTTCGTCACGGTGGCGCGGCTCGAACGCAACCCGACGATCAAGGACGAGATCCAGGCCCGCGGCTTCGGCCGCGACATCCCGGCCGGCTTCCTCTGCTATCCGGTGGCCCAGGCCGCGGACATCACGGCCTTCAAGGCGAATGTGGTGCCGGTGGGCGAGGACCAGGCGCCGCTCATCGAGCAGACGAACGAGATCGTGCGCCGCCTCAACCGGCAGGTCGGCCGCGCGCTGCTGCCCGAGGCCCGGGCGCTGATCCCGGCGGCGGGACGGCTGCCGGGCGTCGACGGCCGGGCCAAGATGAGCAAGTCGCAGGGCAACGCCGTCCCGCTCTCGGCGGGGGAGGCGGAGATCCAGGAGGCCGTGCGCCGGATGTACACCGATCCCGGCCACTTGCGCGCGAGCGATCCGGGCCGGGTCGAGGGCAACGTGGTCTTCACCTATCTCGACGCGTTCGACCCGGACCCGGAGGAGGTGGAGGCGCTCAAGGCGCATTACCGGCGGGGCGGCCTCGGCGACGCGGCGCTGAAGGACCGCCTCGCGCGGGTGCTGAACGACCTCCTCGGCCCGATCCGCGAGCGGCGGGAGCGCATCGCGCGGGACCGGGACCTCGTGATGGACGTGCTGCGCACCGGCACGGCCTGCGCCCGCGCGGTCACCGCGCAGACCCTGGCGGAGTTGCGGGACGGCCTCGGCCTGTTCACCTGGGCGTGAGAGGCCCGGACGGTCCGCCGCAGGCAATGGGCCGGATGGGTCATCGCGCCCGGATTTTCGGACCTGTGCGGGCGGCGTCCTCAACCGACGGATGAATCCGCCGCGGCGGCATCGCCGCGGTTCGTGTCGGGGCGTGTGCGGCCGTGCTACAAGGCTCTCATGAGCCTGGCCGCCTTTGATACCTTGAAGCTCGCCCGGACCCTCCGGGACAGCGCCCGATTCCCGGCCGAGCAGGCGGAGGGGCTGGCCGCGGCCCTCGCGGAGGCCGTCCAGGACGGGCTTCCGTCGCGGTCGGAGGTTCAGGCCGAGTTCGCGTCGGTCCGGACGGAGATGCGGGAGGAGTTTGCGGCAGTCCGGACGGAGATGCGGGAGGAGTTCACCGCCGTCCGCTCGGAGATGAAGGCGGAATCCACCAGCATTCGCTCCGAACTCAAGCTCCTGGAGCACCGGATGACCATCAAGCTCGGGGGCATGCTGTTCGCGCTGGCCGGCATCCTGATCGCCGCGTCCCGCTATCTCCCGCCGGTCCGGTGAGGCGGCGCCGGGGCGCCGGCGAACCCACTCGCCCCTGAGCGAACGCCGACCCGGGTTGCGCGCGCCCCGCTACCGGCCTGCCGTCTCCCCTGGTAGGGCGGTTCCCGATCGAGCCCGGCGGCAGACCGGGCCATGCCCCACCCGAGGAATCGCCCCGTGACACCCCTTTCGCCGGCCATCGGGCCGGAGCCGCTGCCGGATTCCCCCGCCGCGTGGCGGCGCCTCGTCGTCGCCGTGCTCCTCACCACGATCGGCGGCGTCGGCATGTGGTCGGTCGTGGTGGTGCTGCCGGCCGTCCAGGCGGAGTTCGGCATCGCCCGCGGGGCCGCCTCGCTGCCCTACACCCTCACCATGATGGGCTTCGCGCTCGGCGGCGTCCTGATGGGGCGGTTCGCGGACCGGTTCGGCATCGTGGTCCCCCTCATACTCGGCGCTCTCGCGGTGGCGGCCGGCTACGGGCTCACCGCGCTCGCGGGCAGCCTCTGGCCCTTCGCCCTGGCGCAGGGCCTGCTGATCGGGGTCGGCAGCTCCTGCGCCTTCGCGCCGCTCATGGCCGACACCTCCCTGTGGTTCGACCGCCGCCGCGGGATCGCGGTCTCGGTCTGCGCGGCGGGCAACTACCTCGCTGGAACGCTCTGGCCGCCCCTGGTGCAGCACGCCGTCGCCGCCCATGGCTGGCGGGCCACGCAGGCGGGGCTCGGCCTGATCTGCCTCGCCACCATGCTGCCCCTCGCCCTGCTGATGCGCGCGCGGCCG
Organism: Methylobacterium sp. JK268; assembly: GCF_054052225.1. Classification (NCBI taxonomy): domain Bacteria; kingdom Pseudomonadati; phylum Pseudomonadota; class Alphaproteobacteria; order Hyphomicrobiales; family Methylobacteriaceae; genus Methylobacterium; species Methylobacterium sp. JK268. Next base: position 78,474 of record NZ_JBSVZN010000012.1, read on the forward strand.
CCGCGCGCCGCCGCCAAGGCGGGGATCGGAGTGGCGCACCGGGGCGGCGATCCCGGGCTTTCCCCGGGCGCGCTGCAGGGGCTGCTCGCCCTCTCGGGAATCGCCTGCTGCATCGCCATGGCGATGCCCCAGGTGCACATCGTCGCCTATTGCGGGGACCTCGGCTACGGCGTCGCCCGCGGCGCCGAGATGCTGTCGCTCATGCTCGCCTGCGGCATCGTCAGCCGGGTCGCCTCGGGCTTCCTCGCCGACCGCATCGGCGGCGTCGCCACCCTGTTGCTGGGCGCGGTGCTGCAGGGCGCGGCGCTGGCCCTCTACCTCCTCTTCGACGGGCTCACCTCGCTCTACGTGGTCTCGGCCCTGTTCGGCCTGTTCCAGGGCGGCATCGTGCCGGCCTACGCGATCATCGTGCGCGAGCTGTTCCCGCCGCGCGAGGCGGGGGCGCGGGTCGGGGTCGTGATCATGGCGACCCTGGTCGGCATGGCGGCGGGCGGCTGGCTCTCGGGCGCGATCTTCGACCTCACCGGCACCTATGCGGCTGCCTTCGCGCACGGGCTGCTGTGGAACCTCGTCACGGTGTCGATCGGGCTGTGGCTGATGCAGCGGCAGGGCGCACGGCGGCGCTGGGCCCCCGCCTGATCCGTGCAGCCGCGCAAGGAGGATCGTGCGCGCGGGCCGGTTCCCAAGACGCTGCCGCGCGCCCATTCTCCCGGTCATGACACAGACCCTCGAACTCGGCCTCGACACGTTCGGGGACGTCACGGCCAGCCCCGACGGCGGCCTCCTGCCCCACGCCCAGGTCCTGCGCGACGTGGTCGAGGAGGCCGTGCTCGCCGACGCGATCGGCCTCGACGCCTTCGGGGTGGGCGAGCACCACCGGGCGGATTTCGCCGTCTCGGCCCCCGAGATGCTGCTCGCGGCCATCGCGGCGCGCACGACGCGCATCCGCCTCGCCTCGGCCGTGACGGTGCTCAGCTCCGACGACCCGATCCGGGTCTACCAGCGCTTCGCGACCCTGCAGGCGCTGTCGAACGGCCGGGCCGAGCCGATCCTCGGGCGCGGCTCCTTCACCGAATCCTTCCCGCTCTTCGGCTACGACCTCGACCAGTACGAGCGGCTGTTCGAGGAGAAGCTCGACCTCTTCGCGGCCTTGCTCAAGGGCGGCGCGGTGACGTGGCGGGGCAGCATCCGCCCGCCCCTCGTCGCCCAGGAGGTCTTCCCCCCGCCCGAGACGCCCCTCACCGCCTGGATCGGCGTCGGGGGCAGCCCGGACTCGGTGGTGCGCGCCGCGCGCTACGACCTGCCTCTGATGCTCGCGATCATCGGCGGCGACCCGGCCCGGTTCCGGCCCTATGTCGACCTCTCGCACCGGGCCTACGCCCAGCTCGGGCGGCCGGTGCGGCCGATCGGCGTCCACTCGCCGGGCTACGTGGCCGAGACCGACGCGCAGGCCCGCGAGGAGCTCTGGCCCGACTACAAGCGCATGCGCGACCGCATCGGCGCCGAGCGCGGCTGGCCGCCGATGAGCCGCGAGGAGTTCGAGCGCGAGGCCGATCGCGGCTCGCTCTATGTCGGTTCGCCCGAGACGGTCGCGCGCAAGATCGCCGCGACGGCCCGGACCCTCGGCCTCTCGCGCTTCCAGCTCAAGTACAGCGCCGGCCCCCTCGGGCACGACAGGCTGATGCGCTGCATCGAACTGTATGGGGGCCGCGTCGCCCCGCTGGTGCGGGACATGCTGGCTTGAGCGGGGAGGGCCCATGGAGGAGGAGCGCTTCCGGCTGACCGACGCGGCGGCGGCCGCGGCCATCGCCGACCGCGCCTTCGCGTCGCTGCGCCGCCGGCTCGGGACCGTGCTGCCGCCCGGCGCGGGGATCGAGCACGTGGGCGCCACCGCCGTGCCCGGCTGCGAGACCAAGGGCGACCTCGACCTCGTCGTGCGGGTCTCCGCCGGAGAGTTCGCGGCCGCCGACGCGGCGCTGGCGCGCCTGTTTCCCCGCAATACGGGATCGGTGCGGACGGAGGATTTCTCCGCCTTCGCGGACGAGGCGTACCGGCCGCCGCTCGGGGTGCAGCTCGTGGTGCAGGGCTCGGCCCTCGACGACTTCACGGGCTTCCGCGACCGGCTGCGGGCGGAGCCGGCCCTGGTCGCCCGTTACAACGCGTTGAAGCGCGCCCATGACGGCGCCCCGATGGACACCTACCGGGAGGCGAAGGCGGCCTTCATCGACGCGGTGCTCAACGGGGCCTGACGGCCCTCACGCCCGCGGCGTCGCGGTCCGCAGCAGCAGCGCCACCGGCGCCAGCCCCACCGCCACGATCAGGAAGGCGGCCACCGCCCCGTCCTCGTAGGTGCCCCGCGCCGCCTCGCCGTAGAGGTGGGTCGCCAAGGTCTCGACGTTGAGCGGGCGCAGCAGCAGGGTCGCGGGCAGTTCCTTCACGCAGTCGACGAAGACCAGGAGCGCGCCGCCCACCACCGCCGGCCAGGTCAGCGGCAGGTGAATCCGGGCGAGGACACCGACGGCGCTGCGGCCGAGCACCCGCCCGGCATCGCCGAGCGAGCGCGGCACCCGGGCGAGGCCGGCCTCGCTGCTGCCCACCGGGATCGCCAGGAAGCGCGCCAGATAGGCGTAGACCAGGGCGACCCCGGTGCCCGGCCCGATCCGCCCGAGCCCGGCCCCGGTGAGCGCCCGGCTCGCCCCGTCGAGGGCCGCGTCGAGCCCGGCCAGCGGGGGCATCAGGCCGATCGCCAGGATCGCGCCCGGCACCGCGTAGCCGAGGGTGGCGCAGCGCGCGAGCGCCGCCCGCCACCACGCGGGCGGCCCGGTGACGAGCCGCGGCCCCGTCGCGACGAGGAGCCCGAGCGCCGTCGCCGCGAGCGTCGCGAGGCCCGCGTACAGCACCGTGTTGAGCGCCTCGCCCAGGATCTGCGGGGAGACGCCCGCGAAGCGCACCCGCCGCACCGCCTCCACGGCCAGATAGGCGGCGGGCGCGAGGAAGCCGATGCCCACCGGCACGAGGCCGAGGGCGAGGGCCGCCAGCGCCGCGGGCCCCGTGAGGCGCCGCCGTGCCATCGGGCGGGGCCGCTGCGCCGCCCCCGCATAGCCCCGGCGCCGCCGCGCCGCCCGCTCCACCGCCATCAGGGCCAGCACGAAGGCGAGCATCACCAGGGCGATCGCGGCGGCGCCGGGCAGGTCGGAGCGGTTCACCCAGGTGGCGTAGATCGACACCGTGAGGGTGCGCACGCCGAGGAATTCCGCCGCCCCGATGTCGTTGAGGGCTTCGAGCAGGGCGAGGCTGGCGCCGAGCGCGATGGCCGGCCGGGCGAGCGGCAGCGCCACCCGGCGGAAGAGCGCGGTGGGCGGCAGGCCGAGGCAGCGCGCCGCCTCGACGAGGCTCGCCGACTGCATCAGGAACAGCGCCCGCACGGGCAGGTAGACGTAGGGGTAGAGCACGAAGCCGAGGAGCAGGATGCAGCCCGGCAGCGAGCGCAGGTCCGGCAGGACGAGGTCGCGCGGGCGCGCCACGCCGAGCAGCGCCCGGATCGCGCCCTGCACCGGACCCACCGGGTGCAGCAGGTCGAGATACGCGTAGGCCACGATGTAGGTGGGCATGGCGAGGGGCAGGAGCAGCGCCGCGTCGAGGAGGCGCCGGCCCGGGAAGTCGTGGGCCGCCACCAGCCAGGCCGCGCCGGTGCCGATGGCGACGACGAGGAGCCCGACGCCCGCGAGCAGCAGGGCGGTGTCGCGCAGGGCCTCCGGCAGCACGTGAACGAGGAGGTGCGGCCACAGCCCCTGCGAGCCCCGCAGCGCCTCGCCCGCGAGCGCCAAGAGTGGCGCAAGCACGAGCAGGGAGGCGAGGCCGGCGGCCAGCGTCCAGATCAGGGGGCCGGAGGCGAGGGCGGGGAGCCGGTGCCCCCCGCCGCCGGGGGCGAGACTAGTTGTCGAAGCCGACACGGTCGACGAGGAGGCTGGCGGCCTTGCGGTTGCGGGCGATCTCGGCGAGCGGGAGCGTGTCGACCTTCAGCGTCCCGAGCCCGGCGAGCAGAGAATCGACCGGGACGCCGGGCTTCACCGGGTACTCGTAATCGGCCTTGGCGTAGAGGGCCTGCCCCTCGTCCGAGGCCAGGAATTCGAGCAGCCGGACCGCGTTGTCGCGGTGGGGCGCGCTCTTGGCGACCACAGCGCCCGAGACATTCACGTGGGTGCCCCCGCCCGCGAAGACCGGCAGCACCACCTTCACGCCCTCGCCCCAGGCCTTCTGCTCGGGGCCGCCGCGGCCGCTGCGCATCAGGCCGACATAGTAGGAATTGGCGAGCCCCACCTCGCAGAGGTCGGCCACGATGTCTCGGGCCACGTCGCGGTCGCCGCCGCCGGGCTTGCGCGCGAGGTTGGCCTTGAGGCCCTTCAGCCACGCCTCCGCCTTCTCCTCCCCGTGATGGGCGATGAAAGCCGCGATCAGGGCGGTGTTGTAGGGGTGCTGCCCCGCCCGGATGCAGACCTGCCCCTTCCAGCGCGGGCCGGCGAGGTCCTCGTAGGTGATCGCCTCCAGGTCCTTGGTGTCGGGATCGGCGTAGAGCACCCGGGCGCGGGCCGAGAGGGCGAACCAGCGCCCCTCGGGATCGCGCAGGGTGGCCGGGATCGCCGCCTCCAGGGCCGCCGAGCGCACCGGCTGGGCCAGATCCTTGTCGACGATCTCGATCAGGTTGCCGATGTCGACCGTCATCACGAGGTCGGCGGCGGAGCGGGCACCCTCGGCCGCCACGCGCTCGGCGAGGCCCTTGTCCACGAACACCGTGTTGACCGCGATGCCGGTCCGGCCCGTGAAGGCGTCGAGGAGGGGGCGGATCAGGCCCGGCTCGCGGGTGGTGTAGAGGTTCACCTCCTCGCCCGCCCGCGCCCCGGCCGGGAGCCAGGGGACGGCCCCGGCGAGCGACGCGAGCAGAACGAGCGGACGGAGCGATCGACGCGGCAAGATGGTCCTCCCGGGATGTCGCGCCCCCTGAAGAAGCAGACGAGCGCGAAAATCAAGCGCGATAGATTAGAGTTGCTTCAATGAAGATCCGGCGGGCCGGCCGTCGCCGCGCACGCCGGCGCGACGCCTTTCATCCTGCGCGACACCCTCGTCCTCCCCCTCCGGCAGGACCAGCACCGCGTCCTCCCGCGGCGTCAGGCCGACCGCGTCGCCCGGCCCGGCGGGATCGCCCGGGTCCAGGCGCGCCCGCAGCGGCTCCGCGAGGCCCGGCACCGCCAGCTGGACGAGGGCGGCGGCGCCGAGAAAGACCCGGCCCGTCACCCGGGCGGGGAGGCCGCTGCCGGGCGCCCCCACGCGCAGGGCCTCCGGCCGCAGGCAGACCCGCACCGCCGCGCCCTCGGCGAGGCCCGGCGCCGGGAAGGGCCCGAGAGGCGTCTCGGCGGCCCCGCCGCGGATCCGGGCGGGGATCTCGGCCGCGTCGGCGAGGAAGCGCGCGGCGAACAGGCCGGCGGGCCGCCGGTAGAGCGCCTCGCCGGTGCCGACCTGGACGATCCGGCCGCGCCGCATCAGGGCGATGCGGTCCGCGACGGCGAGCGCCTCCTCGGGGTCGTGGGTGACGAGGAGCGCCGTGGTGGCGGTGCGGCGCAGGAGCGCCAGGGTCTCCTCCCGCACCCGGTCGCGCATGCGCCGGTCGAGGTTGGAGAAGGGCTCGTCGAGGAGGAGGAGGCGCGGTCCCGGCGCCAGCGCCCGCACCAGCGCCACCCGCTGCTGCTCGCCGCCCGAGAGCGTCTGCGGGTAGCTCCCCGCCCGAGCGCCCAGGCCCACCTGCTCCAGCAACGCGTCGGCCGCCGCCCGGGCGGCGGCGGGCCGGCCGGCGAGGCCGAAGCGGATGTTCTCCGCCACGGTGAGGTGCGGGAACAGGGCGTAGTCCTGGAACATCAGCCCGACGCCCCGCGCCTCCGGCGGGACCGCGACACCCGGCCCGGCCACGAGGCGCGCGTCGAGCCGGATGCGCCCGGCGGTGGGCTGCTCCAACCCCGCCACGAGGCGCAGCAGGGTGCTCTTCCCGCAGCCCGAATCGCCCAGCAGCGCCACCACCTCGCCGGGCCGCACCGCGAGCGAGACCCCGTCGAGGGCCCGCACGTGGCCGAAGCAGCAGGCGAGATCCTCGACCGCAAGGGAATCCGGGACCGGGCCGGCCGCGTTGGGCATGGGGGAGGGCGCTCCGTTCTGGGACAGGCGGACGGGCCGGGGCCGGCCTCAAGGTCAATCGGACGTTAAGCGGATCCGACGAATCCTCCGCATCGCCGGGGCGGCCTTAGCCGGCCGGCTCCGTTCCGGGCAAGCGCCCGGGCAGCCTCCCGAGCAACCGTCAGGGTGAGTGGCGTATGCGTAGCGCGTCGAGCGAGACCGGCAATGTCGTGCCCTTCCGGCGATCGAAGGTCCCGCCGGGGCAGGCCTACCACCCGGAGGATCTCGCCGCCCCGAGCCCGGCCCTGGCGCGCGCGCGCCGCGACCAGCGCGGGCTGATGGACACCGTCTACGAGGCCGGCCACCTGCCGGTGGCGGCGAGCGACCGCGACACCAAGCTGGTGGCGGCCCGGCTGCAGGTCTACGGCTTCCTGGTCATCGAGGAGGTGGAGGAGGACGGCCGCCTGCGGCGCCTGCGCCCCTCCGAGGCGATGCGCGCCGCCTGCGAGCGGCCCTGGCGCCTGTCGCGCTCCTCCTACGGGGTCAGCCTCGCGGTCTCGATCCCGCACGTCGACGATTTCCTGTTCGAGCCGGCCGGCATGAACGGGTGAGGTCGGGCCGGCGACGCGGACTTAGCCGCTTCCTATCCAGAGCCCCCTGCCTCCAGACAAGCACCCCTTTTCCGGACGACTGAAGCGTCAGCGGAAGGAGATCCGGAAACCCGCGCAAGGACTCGCCGCGAAGCGGCTCCGGATTCCAGCACCGTTGCTGACCTGCAGCGCTTCGCGACGTCTTGCGCTGGTGTCCGGATCTCCTTTCGCTGGCGCTGCATGCGCCCGGGAAAGGGGAGTAGAACAACACCCGAACCGTCATGATCGCCCGCACAGCCGGTTCCTCTCCGGACCGTGCCGCGCCGCGGGCGAGGATCCGGGTGCGGCGGCGTCCCGAAAAATTGACAATCCTCCCTGGATCCCCGACAGGAGCGCCCGTCGCGGCGGCCGGGGGCGGGGTCCCGTCGCGGGCCCGCCGCCGGTTCGGAGCGACGTCATGACGAGCCTCGCCGCGGGGCACCATCCCGGCCGTGCCGCCGGCCTCGGCGTCCTCGCCGACCGGCTCCTAGGCCTCGGCGCCCGCAGCCACGCCGCCGCCTGCACGCTCCTCGTCCTCCTGTGCCTCGCCAGCTTCCTGCCGGGCTTCGCCTCGCTCCAGCCGATGGACCGGGACGAGCCGCGCTTCGCCCAGGCCTCGAAGCAGATGCTGGAGAGCGGCGACTTCGTCGACATCCGCTTCCAGGGCGAGGCCCGCCACAAGAAGCCGGTCGGGATCTACTGGGCGCAGAGCGCCGTGGTCGCGGCCGCCGAGGCGCTGGGCGTGCCGGACGCCCGCACCACCATCGCGCTCTACCGCATCCCCTCGCTGCTCGGCGCGATCGGGGCCGTCCTCCTCACCTACTGGGCGGCACTCGCCATCCTGCCGCGGCGCCACGCCTTCCTGGCCGCCGCCCTGTTCGGGGCCGGCGCGATGCTCTCGGCCGAGGCGCGCCTCGCCAAGACCGACGCCGTCCTCACCTGCCTCGCCGCCGCCGCCCTCGGGGCGCTCGCCCGCGCGTGGCTGGCGCGGGGACCGGCGGCGCCGCGCGGGCCGGCGACGCCGCTCCCGCTCGGCACCGTGCTCGTCTTCTGGGGCGCGGTCGCGCTCGGCATCCTGGTCAAGGGGCCGATGGTGCCGATGTTCGCGGGCCTCGCGGCCCTGGCGCTCTCCCTCGCCTGGCGCTCGGGCGCGTGGCTGCGGAGCCTGCGGCCGGGGCTCGGCCTCCTGATCGTGCTCGCGGTGGCCGCTCCCTGGTTCGTCGCCATCGCGGTCAAGAGCGGGGGCGCCTTCTACGGCGAGGCGGTCGGCCACGACATGCTCGGCAAGGTTGGCACCGCCCAGACCCAGCACTGGGCGCCGCCCGGCACCTACCTGCTGGTGATCTTCGGGACCTTCTGGCCCGGGGCCGCCTTCGCCGCCATGGCGATCCCCTTCGCGTGGCGGCAGCGCCGCGAACCCGCCGTCGCCCTCCTGATCGCCTGGGTGGTGCCGTCCTGGCTGATCTTCGAGGCGGTGCCGACGAAGCTGCCCCACTACGTGCTCCCCCTCTGCCCGGCGCTCGCGATCCTGGCGGTGCTGGCCCTCGTCCGTGGGGCGGTCCACCGGGACCGGCCGGGCGCGCGGGGCGTGGCCCTCCTCGTTCCCCTCGTGCCCCTCGGCCTCACCATCGGGCTCGGCCTCGCGGCCTGGCGGCTCGACGGGGTCCTGCCCCTCGCCGGGCTGCCGCTGCTGATCGCCGCGACCCTGGTGGCGGCCGGCACTTGGCGCCTCTTCGCCGCCGGGGAGCCCGAGCGGGCGCTCGCCGCCGCGGTCATCGCCGCGCCGCTCCTCAGCGCGGGCGTGTTCGGCCTGACCCAGCCGGTGCTGGCCGCCCTGAAGGTCTCGCCGCGCCTCGCGGCCCTGCGGGAGGCGCTGCCCTGCCGGCCGGCGGTCGCCACGATCGGCTACCGCGAGCCGAGCCTCGTCTTCCTCACCGGCACCGATCTCGCCATGCCGGAGACGGGCGAGGAGGCCGCGTCCTTCCTGGGGCAGGGCGGCTGCCGGCTCCTCTACGTGGAGGACCGCGCGCGGGATTCCGTCCGCGCGGCGCTCGCGGCCCGGAGCCTGACGCCGCGGATGGTCGGGCGGGTCACCGGCTTCAACATCAACGGCGGCAAGCCGGTGGGGCTCGACGCCCTGGCGGTGGTGCCGTGAGCGGGGCGTTGCGTCTCAGCGTCGTGGTCCCGGTCCGCAACGAGGCGGGGAACATCGCGCCCCTCGCGGCCGAGATCGCCGCGGCCTGCGCGCCGCTCGCGCCCTTCGAGATCGTCTACGTGGACGACGGCTCGACGGACGGGACCCCGGCGGCGCTGGCGGCGGCGCGCGCCGCCCACCCGATGCTGCGGGCGCTGCGCCACCGCGAGGGCTGCGGGCAGAGCGCGGCGGTGCGCTCGGGCGTGCGGGCGGCCCGCGGCGCGCTGATCGCCACCCTCGACGGCGACGGCCAGAACGACCCGGCCTTCATCCCGCGCCTCGTCGCGGCGCTCGAGGCGGCCGGGCCGGGGGCCGGGCTCGCCCAGGGCCAGCGGGTGGGGCGAAAGGACGGGCGGCTGAAGATCATCCAGTCGCGGATCGCCAACAGCGTGCGCGCGCGCATCCTGCGCGACGCCACCCGGGACACCGGCTGCGGCCTCAAGGTCTTCCGCCGGGCGGTCTACCTCGCCCTGCCGTATTTCGACGCGCTGCACCGCTTCATGCCGGCCCTGGTGGTACGGGAGGGGTTCGGGGTGGTCCATGTCGACGTGGTCGACCGGCCGCGCCTGAGCGGGCGCTCGAATTACGGGATGTTCGACCGGCTCTGGGTCGGGCTCCTCGACCTCGCGGGCGTGTGGTGGCTGATCCGGCGGCGGCGGCGCGTGCCGGTCGTCGTGCCCGCGGCGGAGGAGACGGCCTGATGGTCGCCGACATCATGCACGGCCTCTCGGCCTACATCGCGTCGCTCTTCGCCGGCCCGATCGACCTCGTGGTGATGGTCGGGCTCCTCGGCCAGCTCCTGTTCACGGCCCGCTTCCTGGTCCAGTGGATCGCCAGCGAGCGGGCGGGGCGCAGCGTGATCCCGCTCTCGTTCTGGTTCTTCTCCCTCGGCGGCTCGGCGGTGCTCCTCGCCTACGCGCTCTACCGGCGCGACCCGGTCTTCATCCTCGGCCAGAGCCTCGGCACGGTGATCTACCTGCGCAACCTCGCGCTGATCTTCCGCGAGAAGCGCCGGCCGCGGGGGGGCGCGGCCTGAGGGCGCGTCGTCGCGCCCGCGCGGCTGGGCTTGTGCGCCGCCCCGGTTTTCGCTTGGCTGGCACCCGGGAGACGAGACCCGCATGAGCGCGCCACCGCCCTATTCCGACGACCTCGCGGCCTGCCTCGCCGAGGCGTGGCGGCGGCTGGAGGAGGGGGCGGCCCACCGGCGCGGGGCCTTCCACACGCCGACCCTGGCGACGGCCGGCCTGGACGGCGCCCCGCGCCTGCGCACGGTAGTGCTGCGGGGCGTCGACCCGGCGCTACGCTCCCTGCGCTTCCACACCGACCGACGTTCGGACAAGGCCGCGGAGATCGCCCGGGAGCCGCGGGTGGCGCTCCACGCCTACGAGCCCGGCGCCAAGATCCAGGTCCGGATCGAGGGGAGGGCGGAGATCCACGGCGACGGGCCGGTCGCCGACGAGGCCTGGGCGGCGGCCCTGCCGATGAGCCGGATCTGCTACGGCATCGACCCGGGCCCCGGCACGCCGATCCCGGCGGGGGGCGCCTACGCGCTCCCGGCCGACGAGGAGGCCGCCCGGGACGGGCGCCTGCAGTTCCGCGTGGTGCGGGTCACGGTGGAGCGGCTCGACTTCCTGTACCTCGCCTGGGAGGGCCACCGCCGGGCCCGCTTCACCTGGGACGAGAAGGGGATGCGGGGGACCTGGGTGGCGCCGTGAGGGGGGGGCGGTGTCGATATTACCTCACATTAAGTGGATTTGCCGTCATCTTGAAGAGCCGGATTAGAATCTCAATTCTATTCTGAATCCCAGCTCCAGATTGGGCAGGCTCCGTCCGCCGATCCGACCTTGTTGCGTCGGCAGGCCAAAAAACTGGGAATATCTTTGTACGGGAAGTGGCGGAAGATCATTCCTGATGACATTGTTAGGCGAGTTTTTTGCAATCATGGCGAGCGGCTGGCTCGGCATGGCGCATGAATGTAGATGGCGCAATGCAGGAGGGTAATTTTGCTCGATCAAATGTTTACAGCGGAAAGTTTTCGCAGAATTTTTGACATAGAAAATCGCAAAGGCGTCGACCTAGCTAGCATATACTTCCCTAACCTAGAACAAATAACTAATACGATTCGCGACAAGGCGGGTGAGATTCGCGCCTTGCGAAAAATAAAGCCGAATATGCCATCTGAAGTTTATGAATCGAATTACTCAAAACTAAAGAGTGAGCTTTCCACATTAAAATCTAAAAAATCCGATTTAATTGATATTGAGATGGAGAATATCAGCGCCTCCGCGTCGAAACCTGATTTCAAACTGACCATTCAGCGGAGAGATATTCCTAATGCGAAATCAGCCTATTCTGTCGGAGAAACAGCAGAAGCTTTTTTCGTAGTGAAACAATTGCAATACAATATTAATCGTATCTACGGCGTAAAGCAATCAAATCGCCACGATCTTTCCTGCCAAATACGAGACACCATCATTTCAGGATTTCCATTCGAGCTGGTGCGTACAGACATTTCAGAGTTTTATGAGAGCATTGACCGAAAAAGATTATATAACAAACTTGATCAAGACCAATTGCTAAGTTTTTCATCTAAAAAATACATCAAACAGCTGCTAAATGCCTATGGCAACCTAAGCGGCAGTGCTGTTGGGCTACCAAGGGGCGTAGGTATCAGTGCCTATCTCTCGTAGCTGTTTTTGAGATCGGTCGATCGATCAATCCGCAACTTACCAGGCCTCGTGCTTTATTGCCGTTATGTTGACGACATTGTCGCCATTTTTGCCAGACCGCCCGGTGGGGACGAAATAGGGATTTACAAAGACATAATATCAAATATACTTACCACGAACGGACTTTCCATGAACAGTTCGAAAACTTTGGAAATAGATTACGCTGATCATACGAGGCAAAATGTATTTGAATATTTAGGTTACAAATACACAGGAGCAGGAAACAACCTCTTAATTGCGCCGAGCGATGCCAAAATGGCGAAGCTGAGGCAGCGACTCGATGCAACTTTCAAAAACTACGCCGAACGTAAATGCGTTGACTCCCGTCTGGCTTTTCGCGAGATAGTTTCGAGGATTAAATTCTTGACGGGAAATACCCGTCTCTCGAATAGCAAATCGATCGCCACGATAGGGATTTACTATAGTAATTCACTTGTAAACGATCTTACTGGAATAAAACAGCTTGATACAACGCTAAGGAATCGCATTAGGCAAATCAAAAGGCCTGCCCTGCGGCAAAAGCTAAAAAAGTATCAATTTGAAAGTGGGTTTTTAGAGCGTCGCTTTCATAAATTTAATTCTAAAGAAATTCAAAAGATTGTCGAGGCGTGGAAACATGTCAAAGCATAGCGTCGCACTTAAAAACCGCAAACAGCGCTCGGTACTAACAGATATGCTTCCCTTTGAGGTGCCTCCGACTTTCTCTAATCGTGGATTTTACAATTTCCTTCGCAATTTCTGTGTTGAGATTGACAAAAACATCTTGAAATGGAGAGCGGGTGATCCGGGAGTTGATACGGCAATACGTCTCATATTTGGGATTAGGAAAGGCGCAACATCCAGATTGAATAATATAGTACAATGGGGATCATCTGCCGCACAACGGTCAGTACCTATTTCGGATTGTAGAATGGATACAATACCGTTCAACTTTAAGGTTGCGCATAAGCTGGATGGAAGAGTTTTAAGTGTTGTCCATCCGAGAAACCAAGTACAAGTCGCAAATTTTTACGCCACTCACAGCTCTCTGGTCATATACTACACATCACAAAGCGCATTCTCGATTCGTCGGCCTGTGTCTGTATCCCGTTATGTTTTTTTTAAGGATAAACTTCATGAACAAAGAATGGAAGTTGTTCCGAAAGGTGTCGAAGAGGAGCAGCATGAATACGAGCAAATTGGGTCATATTTCGTTTACAAAGAGTATCGAAACATACATCGTTTTTTCGAATCCCCAAAATATCATAGATGCGAGAAAAAATACGATTTTATGATACAAATTGACATTAGTAAATGTTTTGACAGTATCTACACACACTCAATTCCATGGTCGATACTCGGAAAGACCCAGACAAAATTTCATATCGAAAAATCGAAGCTAACTTTTCCCGGTCGATTTGACATACTTATGCAGCAAATGAATCACCAAGAGACTAATGGAATTGTGATCGGACCCGAATTTTCCAGGATTTTTGCAGAAATTATATTACAGTCGATCGATATTGAACTTGAGGCGCGCCTTGCGAAAACCGCGAACCTAGCCCATAAAGTCGATTACGAAATATTCAGATATGTTGACGATTATTTTGTTTTCTTCAATCAGTCGTCAACGGAATTCAAAGTAATCGAGACGCTGCAAGAATTACTGCGAGAGAAAAAGCTTTCCATAAATACATCGAAGATCAAGCTATATAATAAGCCCATTATTACAGAGATTACAGTGGCCAAAGAACGAATTTCTAAGTTGCTGAATGAAGAAATTGATCCGAAGATATCTGAAACGTCGGTTGGACAATCGGCGGTACAAGAAGAAATTGATTTCTCCTGTTTCGTCAATTCTAATCGCCTGATAGTACGATACAAAACCGTCATCAAAGAATCGTCCGTAGAGTATGGCGATTTGCTAAATTACACCTTTGCTATTATTGAGAATAAAATGAACAAGATCGTAAAAGTTGCGAGGAAGTGCGGTGCCACGAACTCGAATCATCGAAAGACGATATACGCCATTGCATCGATTCTCGAATTTGCGTTCTTTGCTTATTCTTCTAGCCCAAAAGTAAATCATACGATACGTATATGCCGATTACTCACTTCCGCGGTGGATTTTGCTAAGATAACTAATGCTTCTCACGACTTGCGACATTTCTTGTTTAAATTTATACACTCAAACGTAATACAAATGCTCGAAAAAAATACTGCTAATATAAATCGAGAAATAGAAAGCATGTATCTTCTGATCTCACTATCGCAAATCGGCAAAGAGTACTGGCTTACGGAACATTTGATTGCAAAGCACTTTATGATATCATTCGATAAAAGTTCTAATGAGTATAGAAGGGCAGATTCTCTGTCATATTTTTCCATAACGACCCTTCTATCATATATGAAGGACAAAAAGCGTTACGATAAGCTCCGGAAATTCGTTGAGCAACAAGCAATTTCCAAGCTGAGATATGTTCAAGCTCACTGCCCTAACGAGGCAGAAGCTTTGATGCTTATGTTAGATCTCATAGTGTGCCCTTATGTGAGCGACACAACAAAGCAATCTGCTGGAGAAATATTTGGACTAGACATTCAAGATCTCTCCGAGATTTGCAAAATCACCAACCACTGGTTCACAGCTTGGGGTAACAATTTTGATCTCGGGAAAGAGCTTGACGCCAAACGCAGCCGCGAGGTATATTAACGTTGGCGCTCCGCTCTACCCTTAATGGCTGTTGGCAGCTCACACACAAGCGCCCTCACGGTACCTGTATCAATCGGGTGTCGGGTCAAATGACGGTAGGAGCGGGCCGTCACCCCGACTCGGCGGGTCTGATGTTATAAGTGCCTAGATTACCGTAGTTGCGGCATAACAAACAATTGTCGCTTAGTATAGCATACATTAGCAACTTCACGATGATCGCAGCCATATTCTCAGCGCTTATAATAAGCGGCTTGAGAAGGATAAAATCTGCGGTGTATGGCGCATAGATTTGAGATCCGCGAACAGAAATGGCGTTGCGGAACATCGTCCTGATTCTCCATACTAAAGATATGCATTCTTCCCTTAGGAGGGGGAACATAAGGCATAAGTACTGAAATACGAAAACGAATGATTGCCTCATACGAAGCAATCACCGTTCGTGCTGCAACGTCGCTCGATAACCCAAGGCCATGATTTGGGCGGCTAAACGCCCTCGCCTCACCCCGCCGCGCGAAGCCGCGCGAAGCCGGCCTCCAGGTCGCACTTGAGGTCGTCGAGATCCTCCAGCCCGATGTGGAAGCGCAGGCCCGGCCCGCCCGGCGCCCATGCGGTGGCAGTGCGGTAGGTCCGGCAATCGAAGGGGATCACGAGGCTCTCGAAGCCGCCCCAGGAGAAGCCCATCCCGAACAGTTCCAGCCCGTCGAGCATCGCGGCCACCGCCTGCTCCGAGCAGGGCTTCAGCACCACCGAGAACAGGCCCGAGGCGCCCTT
The DNA here is from genome assembly GCF_054052225.1 of Methylobacterium sp. JK268. Lineage (NCBI taxonomy): Bacteria > Pseudomonadati > Pseudomonadota > Alphaproteobacteria > Hyphomicrobiales > Methylobacteriaceae > Methylobacterium > Methylobacterium sp. JK268. The sequence continues at coordinate 93,648 of NZ_JBSVZN010000012.1, forward strand.
GAAGTCGCGGGCCCAGAGCGCGTGGCCGGGATCCTCCGGCAGGGCGGGGTGCAGCACCCGCAGCACCTCCGGGCGCGCCCGCAGCCACTCCGCCATGGCCAAAGCCTGCCGCCCGTGCTCGGCGAGGCGCAGCGGCAGGGTGCGCAGGCCGCGCAGCGCCAGGAACACGTCCTCCGGCCCCGCGCACATGGCGAAGAGCGAGAAGGTCTGCTTCAGGGACGGCCACCAGCGGGCATTGGCGGAGGTCAGCCCGAGCAGCAGGTCCGAGCCCCCCGACAGGTACTTGGTGCCCGCCTCGATGGCGATGTCGACGCCCCGCTCGTGCGGCGGGAACAAGAGCGGCGTCGCCCAGGTGTTGTCCATCAGCACGCAGGCCCCGCGGGCATGCGCCGCCGCCGCGATGGCCGGGATGTCCTGCATCTCGAAGCTCTGCGAGCCCGGCGCCTCCGTGAGCACCGCGGTCGTGTTGTCGCGCATCAGGTCGGCGATGCCCGCCCCGACCGTCGGGTCGTAGTAGGTGGTCTCGACCCCGAACCGGGCCAGGAACCCGTCGCAGAAGTTGCGGGTCGGCCGGTAGGCTGAATCCGTCACCAGCAGGTGGTCGCCGGCCTTGAGGCAGGCGAGGAGCCCCACCGTCACCGCCGCGAGGCCCGACGGCGTCAGCACCGTCCCGGCCGCCCCGGCGAGCTGCGTCCAGGCCTCCTCCAGCGCCCGGATGGTGGGCGACCCTGCCGTCCCGTAGGTGAACTCCGCTCGCCGGTGCAGCAGGGCGTCGGTGCTCTCGTAGAGCACGGTCGAGCCGCGGTAGATCGGGGTGTTGACGAAGCCGTGCTGCCGGGACGGGTCGCGGCCCGCATGGACCAGGCGGGTGCGCTCGGAGAGGCGGCTCATGTCGCGGGGGGGCGTGATGCTCATCGGACCTCGGGGTCGGCAGGTGAGCGCGACCACAGCCCGTCCGGCCGCGCGCCGTCAAGCCGCCCATCCACGCGGATGGGTTGCGCAACCCCTTGACCGCGCATCGGGCTTCGCCTCGAATGCCGCTCGCTTGAGCAGGATCCTGGGCAGGACTCCGGATTGGGCAGGATCCTTGCTAGGGCAGCCACGGCGCAGGACCGGACGCCTCCCGGCGCAACCGGCCGCGTCCAGAGAAACGGGACGGGGATCGGATGAAGAAGCTGTTTGCGGCGCTCGCTTTGACCGCGGGACTCTGCCTGACCGCCGGAGCCGCGCAGGCTCAGGCCACGCTCGCCGGCATCAAGCAGAAGGGGTTCATCGCCTGCGGCTCCAATCCGGGCCTCGCCGGCTTCGGCGTGCCGGACGCGCAGGGCCGCTGGAGCGGCCTCGACGTCGATTTCTGCCGGGCGCTCGCCGCGGCGATCTTCAACGACACCACCAAGGTCCGCTTCATCCCGCTCTCGGCCAAGGACCGCTTCACGGCGCTCCAGTCGGGCGAGGTGGACGTGCTGTCGCGCAACACCACCTGGACCATGTCCCGCGACACTTCGCTCGGCCTCGACTTCCCTGCGGTCAACTTCTACGACGGCCAGGGCTTCATGGTGAAGAAGAAGCTGGGCGTGGCCTCGGCCAAGCAGCTCGACGGCGCCTCCATCTGCACCCAGCAGGGCACCACCACCGAGCTGAACCTCGCCGATTACTTCCGCGCCAACAAGATCAAGTATGAGGTGGTGGCCTTCGCGACCTCCGACGAGACCTTCAAGGCCTACGATTCCGGCCGCTGCGACGCCTTCACGACGGATGCCTCGGGCCTCTACGCCGAGCGCCTGCGGGCGTCGAGCCCGGACGACAACATCGTGCTGCCGGAGGTGATCTCGAAGGAGCCCCTCGGGCCGGCGGTGCGCCACGGCGACTCGCAATGGGGCGACATCGTCCGCTGGACCCACTTCGCGATGCTGAACGCCGAGGAGGCCGGCGTCACGCAGGCCAATGTCGACGAGATGGTCAAGACCACGGACAACCCGGACGTGAAGCGCATCCTCGGCACCGAGGGCAAGTTCGGCGAGGCGATCGGGCTCACCAACGACTGGGCCTACCGGATCATCAAGCTCGTGGGCAATTACGGCGAGGTGTTCGAGCGCAACGTCGGCCAGGGCTCGCCGCTGAAGATCCAGCGGGGCGTCAACGCCCTGTGGTCGAAGGGCGGCCTGCAATACGGCCCGCCGATCCGCTGAGGGGAGCTCTCCTTCCCGCTGGATGGGAGGGATTCGAACGAGGCGCGAGAACCCCTCTCCCGTGCGGGAGAGGGGCAGGGGTGAGGGTCCCGGACGGACCCGACACTGGCTGAACGGCGGTGCTGGCAGCGGGACGGTCGAGCCTTCTTGCTGAACCACCTGGCCCCTCACCCCTACCCCTCTCCCGCACGGGAGAGGGGATCCCGCGCCAACAATGAGTTCCGGATCGATCACGATCCACCGCGTCGAGGTCAGTCCGTGTCGAACACCACCCCGGCCTCCGGCCCGCCCCGCGTCTCCCCGCTCAACGATCCGCGGATCCGCGGCGCGGCCTACCAGGTGCTGCTGCTGCTCGCGGTCGGCCTCGTCGCGTGGTTCGCCATTGCCAACGCGGCCGAGAACCTGCGCAACGCCCGCATCGCCTCGGGCTTCGGCTTCCTCACCAACACGGCGGGCTTCGACGTCAGCCAGGCGCTGATCCCGTTCGGGGCGGCGACCTCCACCTACGGGGCCGCCTTCGTGGTCGGCCTCCTCAACACGCTCCTCGTCGCGGCGATCGGCATCGTGATCGCCACGGTGGTCGGCTTCCTCATCGGCGTCGCCCGGCTCTCGCCGAATTGGATGCTGGCCAAGCTCGCCACGGTCTACGTCGAGACGCTGCGCAACATCCCGCTGCTGCTGCAATTGCTGTTCTGGTACGTCGCGGTGCTCGCGGCCCTGCCGGGGGCGCGGGACTCGCTGGTCCTGCCGGGCTCCGTCTTCCTCAACCAGCGCGGGCTCTACGTCCCCAAGCCCGTCCTGGCGCCGGACGCCTGGGCGATCCCGGCCGCCTTCGGGATCGGGATCCTGGCGGCCCTCGCCTTCCGGATCCGCGCCCGGCGAATCCAGGCGCGCACCGGCAAACAGGCGCCGGTCGGCCTCGTCGCCCTCGCCCTGGTGCTCGGCCTGCCGCTCCTCGCCTGGGCTTTCCTGTCCCTGATCGGCGCCAACCCGGTCAGCGTCGAGCTGCCGGTCAAGGGCACCTTCAACCTGCGCGGCGGGCTGCAGCTCTTCCCCGAATTCGTCGCCCTGGTGGTGGGGCTGAGCCTCTACACGGCGGCCTTCATCGCCGAGGTGGTGCGCGCCGGCATCCAGGCGGTGGCGCGGGGCCAGAGCGAGGCCGCCCGGGCGCTCGGCCTGCGCCCCGGCCCGACGCTGCGCCTCGTCGTGATCCCGCAGGCGATGCGGGTGATCGTGCCGCCGCTCACCAGCCAGTACCTCAACCTGACCAAGAACTCGTCGCTCGCCGTCGCCATCGGCTACCCGGACCTCGTCCAGGTCTTCATGGGCACGGTGCTGAACCAGACCGGCCAGGCGGTCGAGGTGGTGGCGATCACCATGGCGGTCTACCTGACGATCAGCCTCGTCACCGCGACGGCCATGAACGTCTACAACCGGCGCGTCGCGCTGATCGAGCGGTGAGGGCAGGATGAGCGCCGGACCCCGGACCCTTCCGCTGAGCTACATCCGCCGGGAGCCGATCCCGCCCGCGCCGGCCCCCGCCCTGGTGAGCGGGCCCCTCGCCTGGGCGCGGGCGAACCTGTTCTCCAGCGCCGGCAACGCGGCGCTGACCCTGCTCGCGCTCGTGATCATCGCCCTGGTGGTGCCCCCGCTCGCCCGCTTCCTCGTCCTCGACGCGGTGTTCACGGGCCAGAACCGGGACGCCTGCCGGCCCGAGGTGGTGGGCCACCCGGTCGGGGCCTGCTGGGCCTTCGTGGCGGACAAGATCAACTACTTCGTCTACGGCTCCTACCCGATCGAGGCGCGCTGGCGGGCCAACATCTTCTTCGCCCTGGCGGCGTTCGGCGTCGGCTGGCTGCTCTGGCTCGACGCGCCGCGCCGCGACCTCGGCGCCGCCTACTTCTTCGTCGTCTTCCCGCTCGCCGCCTACGCCCTGCTCGCCGGCGTCCCCGCCCTCGGCCTGCCGAGCGTGCCGACCTCCCTGTGGGGCGGCATGCTGGTGACGATCGTGGTCTCGCTCGTCGGGATCGTCGCCTCCCTGCCGCTCGGCATCCTGCTGGCCCTGGGGCGGCGCTCGCGGCTGCCGGTGGTGCGGCTCGTCTGCGTGATCTTCATCGAGTTCTGGCGCGGCGTGCCGCTGATCACGGTGCTGTTCATGGCCAACGTGATGCTGCCGCTGTTCCTGCCCGGCGACGTCACGGTCGACCGGCTGCTGCGGCCCCTCGTCGGCGTGGCCCTGTTCTCGGCCGCCTACATGGCCGAGGTGGTGCGCGGCGGCCTCCAGGCCATCCCGCGGGGCCAGACCGAGGGGGCGAACTCCCTGGGCCTCAGCACCTGGCAGGGCATGCGCCTCGTGATCCTGCCCCAGGCCCTGCGCATCGTCATCCCGGGCATCGTCAACAGCTTCATCGCCCTGTTCAAGGACACGACGCTGGTCTCCATCGTCGGCATCTTCGACTTCATCCGCACGATCGAATCCGCCCGCATCGACCCGAACTGGGCGGCCCCGACGGTGGTCACGACCGGCTACGCCTTCGCGGCCCTGTTCTACTTCGTCTTCTGCTTCGGCATGTCGCGCTACGCGCTGTTCGTGGAGCGCCGGCTCGCCGCCGGCCAAAAACGGTGATCCTCATGAGCGCCTCGCCCAGTGCCTCGCCCCATACTCCGGCCCTGCCGGAGATCGACCCGGACCTCGCGCCGGCCAACACCGCGGCGACCCGCCTCGCCGCCGCCCCGGTGGCGGTGACGCTGGAGCGGGTGAACAAGTGGTACGGCGCCTTCCACGTCCTGCGCGACATCGACCTCACGGTGCGCCGGGGCGAGCGCATCGTGGTCTGCGGCCCCTCGGGCTCCGGCAAGTCGACGATGATCCGCTGCATCAACCGCCTGGAGGAGCACCAGTCGGGCCGCATCGTGGTCGACGGGACCGAACTCACCAACGACCTCAGGCGGATCGACGAGGTCCGGCGCGAGGTCGGCATGGTGTTCCAGCACTTCAACCTGTTCCCGCACCTCACCGTGCTGGAGAACTGCACGCTCGCCCCGATCTGGGTGAAGAAGATGCCGAAGGCCGAGGCCGAGGCGGTGGCCATGCGCTACCTGACCCGGGTGAAGATCCCCAACCAGGCGCACAAGTATCCGGGCCAGCTCTCGGGCGGGCAGCAGCAGCGCGTCGCCATCGCCCGCTCGCTGTGCATGAGCCCGAAGATCATGCTGTTCGACGAGCCGACCTCGGCGCTCGACCCCGAGATGGTCAAGGAGGTGCTCGACACCATGGTGGGGCTCGCCGACGAGGGCATGACCATGCTCTGCGTGACCCACGAGATGGGCTTCGCCCGCCAGGTCGCCGACCGGGTGATCTTCATGGACGAGGGCCAGATCGTCGAGGTGAACACGCCCGACGCCTTCTTCCGCGCCCCCCAGCACGAGCGCACGAAGCTGTTCCTCAGCCAGATCCTGCATTAGAGCATGTTCCGACGAAGTGGATACCGGTTCGTCGCAGAAAATGCGTAAACATCAAAGACCGAGAGCAGTGTCCGATGACAACGTGATCGGAGACTGCTCCGGGGCGAGTTGCCCCGCGGGGCTTGCGCCCCGTCGCGGGGTCAGCGCCCCGTCGCCACCGGCAGATCCTCCCGCGCCCCCCACTCGCTCCAGGAGCCGTCGTAGAGGGCGCGCGGGGGCTTGCCGAGGGTCTCGAGGGCGAGCGAGACGATCGCCGCGGTCACGCCCGAGCCGCAGGTGGTGATGACCGGGCGGTCGAGGTCGACGCCGGCCTGCCGGAAGACCTGCTCCAGGGCTGCCGGATCCTTGAGCGTCCCGCGCTCCTGCAGGGCGGCGTAGTGCACGTTCAGCGCCCCCGGCATGTGGCCGGGCCGCACGCCGGGGCGGGGCTCCGCCTCCTCGCCCGCGAAGCGCGCCGCCGAGCGGGCATCCACCACCTGGGCGGCATTCGGGGCCTGGCTGCCCAGCGCCCGCTGCACGTCACCGGCATCCGCCACCGCGGAATGGTCGAGGCGGGCCGTGAAGTGGCGCCGGTCGCGGGGCTTGGGCGGCCCCTCCTCGACCGGGTGACCGCCCGCCACCCAGGCCGGGAAGCCGCCCGCCAGCACCGCGACGTCGCGGGCGCCGAACACCCGCAGCATCCAGCGCACCCGCGGCGCCGAGAAGAGGCCCATCCCGTCGTAGACCACGACCGTCATGCCGTCGCCGATGCCGAGCGCGCGCATCCGCGACGCGAAGGCTTCGGGCGGCGGCAGCATGTGGGGCAGGGGGCTCGTCTCGTCGCTGAGCGCGTCGATGTCGAGGCGCAGCGCGCCCGGGACGTGCCCGGCCCGGAACTCGGCCTCCGCGTCGCGGCCCATGGCCGGGAGGTACCAGGACCCGTCCACCACCACGATGTCGGGCGCGTCGAGCCGCGCCGCCAGCCAGTCCGCCGAGACGAAGGGTCCTGTCGCCATGCCGTTCACCACCCTGCCGTTCACCAGCTCGCGAGCGTGCCGCCGCGGCCTCGTTGCGGACATGTTCTAGAGCATTTTCCGACGGACCGGGAACCACTTCAGCGGGACATGCGCTCGGGCTCGTCGGCGACCGGGTCGGTGCCCCGCGGAGGCGGCGCTCACGCCGGTTAAGCCGAATCGGGCTTTCCCGTGCTAAGAGGGTGGAAACGAGGGAGGAGAGATGACCGGACGCCCCGTCCAGGATGCCGCCACGGCGCCCGATCTGGCACGGATCCTGCCTCGCTCAGGCCGCTGCAACCGCCGTGTCCACTCTCCCTTGCACGGCCGGGCGCGGCCGACGGGCCAGGCAGTTGAACTCCGAGGGCTGCCTGGCCCGCCCGTGCCGCACCGCGCAGCCCTTCACCGCCCGACAGCCCCCGCGAGGACGCGATGATCGCCACGGCCCGATTCGTGCAGCCGCTCCGCCCCAACTCGGTGGAGGTGCTGTCGGGCGGCTACCTCGCCGCCGCGATCTGGTGCGCCGACCTGCGGGCGGTGGCGCTGCGCCGCGCCGCCGGCGCCGAAGCGGCGCCGGAGGGCGCCAGCGCGGTCGGGTCCGGCTCCAGCGTCCACCGGCTCGTCCCGCGCGAGCGATCCCGCCCGCCCCGCGCCGTCGCGGCCGCGATCCTGCCCTTCGCGCGCGCCGCGGTCTGAGCCGGCCCCCCGCCTCACGAAAAAGGGCGGCCGGAGCCGCCCCATTCCTCGTCTCGCCGGAGGGACCCGGCCGCCGGCCGGGTCCTGCGATGCCCTGTCAGAGGCGCGGCGAGCGCCCGCGCACCAGGCCGAAGATGGCCGAGACCGCGAACAGCACGATGGCGACGAAGAACACGATCTTGGCGGCTTCCATCGCCGTGCCGGCAATGCCGCCGAAGCCCAGCAGCGCCGCGACGAGCGCGATGACCAGGAACGTAATGGCCCATCCGATCATGGAGGTCTCCTGTCTCCGTTGAGGCTGTCGCGCCGGACGGGGCGTCCGAAGCGTCGCAGCAAGTTGCAGGGAGAACCGTCAGGCCCGGACGGGAGTTCCGGCGATTTTTCGCACCGATGTCGGGGAACTTTCCCGCGACGAGCGGCGGGGCGGCCGGTGAGAGCGGCGGCGATGGGACGGAATGGCTCCCCGAGCAGGACTCGAACCTGCGACAAGGCGATTAACAGTCGCCTGCTCTACCAGCTGAGCTATCGGGGAACGACGGCGCCCGCTTAGCGCAGGCGCCGCGCGCCCCGCAAGCCGGAATCGTGCCCGGACCCGAAAAATTCGCCGGCTGCAGGCCGGTTGCCGAGCCGGGTGCGGCTCTGCTAAAGAGCCCTGGCACCCGGGCCGGCCGCCCGCCCCGGGGAGACGGCGCGCCGCGGCGCGCCGATGGGACGGCCTCGTGGCGGAGTGGTTACGCAGAGGACTGCAAATCCTTGCACCCCGGTTCGATTCCGGGCGAGGCCTCCACCCTTCTAGAGATTTGCTAAGAACACCAAGGGCTTGCGGCTCCATGGCTCTTGGTGCCTCAGGCCGCTCAGAGGCCGGTTTGGGCCCGAGTCCCCCGCAGATTCCCCCAGCCTGGGGCAAAATAGGATACTTCTGTCCTTGTGGTTTTAGGGCTTGGCTCGCCTTCAGCAGCGCATCGCTTGTGACGTGCGCATATCGCAACGTGGTCACGATGGCCCGATGGCCCATGAACTCCTTCACCACTGCTGTGGGCACCCCAGCCTGAGTAAGCCTCGTGGCTGTGGTGTGCCGCAGTGAGTGGATAGTGATGGTAGGATCGAGCCCAAGGGCGTCACGGGCCTTGTAGAAGGCTTTCTGTGTCGAGGGGTACGAAGGGAGCCCACGGCTCACCAAGGCCCTCAGGGGCGTCCCTAGGCCTTCAGGAAGCGGTATTGAGCGAGCCACCCCATTCTTCGTCCGCCACAGCCGTATCCACTGACCATCAAGGTTCTCAGGGCGGAGGCTCAGAAGCTCGCTGATACGCATCCCTGTGGCGATGAGCACCTGAACCACCAGAGCCACATCCGGTCTGCCCCTCGCCTCTAGCCACTCCACCAATCTCCCCTCATCCTCCTTCGACACCCACGAGAACCGTGTCAGTGGCTCCTTCTGCCAGGGCATCGAAGGAAGCTTCGCGAGGTAGCCCCGGGCCTCAGCCCAACGGAGGGCACCAGAGATAGCCGCGAGATGGCGATTGATCGTCCCGGGGGCGAGCTTCCGCCTCCGCATGGTGGTCACCAGCCTGTCGAAGGTCGCGAGGCTGATGGAGGCTACCAACGTGGACGGGCCTATGAGGCTGATGGTCACCTCAAGGCGTCGCTTGCTCTGCTTCTCGTTCCTCTGACCGGTCCATAGGTCCTCAGTGTCCCTCAGGAGGTCGCTGAGCGCGTAAGGATCGGAGAGGAGCGGGGAGGGTGGCTGCGATGGGGCTGTGGTGGCCTCAGGAGCCTCAGAGGGCTTGTGGCCCTCCTTCAGCCGCCGCTCGATGACGCGGGCCTCCCTCATGTCCGTGGTGAAGGCCTTCAGCCTCCTGCCATGAACCTGAACCTCGACCACCAAGCGGCCCGTGGGCTGACCCTTCCTCTTCTCGGGGTAGATGCTCATCGGTGAAGGCCTGTGTGGTCTGAGGGACACAAGGGTACACGGAGCGTGACGTTGGGGGGAACCATGGGGTTAAGCCTGATGGGCTAGACCTCGGGTGGGCCTAACCTCTTCTTTCAACTAAGCCATTGAAACCAATAGCATATATTGATGCCGAAAGGTGTTTATCACCGATCGTATTGTGTCTTAACGTGGTTGACCCACATGTTACGAGTCAATACCACCATATCTCCCAACACAATCGGACACAAGGTAGAGCTTGAGTGACCAGTATCAACACGTTCGACATCTTCACGCATGGTGGGACGATCGCAGACCCTTGCGTGGTCTTCCAGGCGGCCACTAGCCTTGGGATTAGAGTCCTGAAGATATGTGGTCTGACAAAGATCGATGATCTCGTTTATGTGGCAGCCACCCCAGATCAATGCGAGAGCGCCTTTGCTATCATCGAGCAACATGAGGCCAACTCTCGACACCTAGGGTGATCATCGGAGAAATTCATTGATAGCCTCTAGAAGGCCCTAGGAAGCCCACAGACAGCCATCTGCTAATTCAGGTAGGTGCGGACCTGAACAGCAGTAAACGGGCCTCCTGGGGCATCCTGAGCCATCCTAGGGGCTATCCACCAGTCCACACCATGCAATCACTCTCAAACACATGATCGACTGGCCATATCGGAACGCAATCGCATCTGCAACAGTCAATGAACTGTAGGCCTCAACGGGATACCCCCTACAATCGATCAGGAAGCCCTTGGGCGGGAACTTAGCCTGTGGTGGCTACGGAGCCTACTCAGAAGCAGCAAATGCCTGCCAGCGGGCCTCTAATTGGATTTCAGAGGCCACGCGATGCTGGTTACCATCGATACTAGCTTGGGGTCTACATCATCTGCGCGACCACAGCAGAAGATGACCGCGAGATGTGAGACCACCTCAAATCCATTTGGGAGGCTCTACAGCGGCTTTCTGTGTTTGATGGCTACCCGAGTAGCCAAAGATTGCTGAAAGCGGCTGTACGGGCTCCTGAGGCCATTACAGAAGCTATCCACAATGCCTACCCTCACTCTCAATCGAGAGCAGGCTACCAGAAAGCAATGATGGTCTGATGCAGCCAGAGAGAACTCAGGACCAGCGACCAGCAGGCATGAGATTACGCTGAGCCCCACGGCGCAGGACTAAAGCCCAGGCCATTGATATCCACAACCAAGAGAGTAAGGAGTTATGGGACCTCCTAAGTACGCCCTGGACCACACCAAAGAGTGACCACAAGATGAGATTGTGGTAGTGGTGTATAGGGTAACATCTCTGAGTATGAAGCGATTGTCATCTCAGGGTGGGCCTTTAGTAGGCTATAAGTCACCTATAGTGTTTATCTATAAGGGTTATAACAATAGTGGTACCTTAAGACAACCCTATGTGGACTATGGGTATCATAGGATCGCTAAGGGATGGCTATGGGTTATCTAAGGGTATATCCCAGGGCTCTCTAGTAGTGGGTTGTGATCGTGTTTTTTCCCTTGTAAGCCATTCCGAGGGCTCAACAAAAGGCAGAAATGCCTCTCAGGGCCAATGTTACTCCCTCGCCACCTCAGTGATGGGTGGTGGAGTAGCGACATTCAGGGGCCGGCGCTGAGATAATCCTCTGGCAATGCACGTATCGTTTGGCAGTGGTCCCCAGGGTTCCAAAGATGGATCACCGGCAGAATGGCCACAGAAGCCTCAGGAGACCCATTCGCTTCATTCCGGTGTCCTAACCACGGATGTTGCCGAAGGGCCTCCTGAGCCATCTTAGGGCACCTGAGGGCCTATTGGAGAACCTACAGAACGCGGAGTTGATCAGAGTTCAAGAGCCGAGACCTTGGGCTCTTCGGTCCTCTGCTTCTCAGGCTCCTTACGGCCGTTGGCGTTTGCCACGTAGAAGCTAAGTATCTCATGGAGAAGGAGTGGATTCGAAGGGATACCTCTCATCCCAAACCGTCCTACGGCAATGCCGCTAGCCTTCTTAAGCAGCGCACGGTCCTCCTCATTAAGACGAACGGAGAAGGTGTATTGGCCAGCCTCAGAGAAGAGACCACGGGGTTCACGGAAGCGATAAGTGAGTTTGCTCATAACTGTATAAGTTTGTGTGAATGGATGATGCGAGAGCCAGGAACCGCGTTCCTTTTTCTCTGTAGTGGGTCTTGATCGACTGAAATACACACTATCCCGCTGTTACTACATAACAAACAGCGGAAATGCCTCTGAGACTCTATCGGATACCTGTTGCAGACCGACTCGCGCCTCTGATGCGAGGCTTGAGGCTGTGGAGAAGGGGGCGGCGCAACACCGGCTCAGGGCTCCCCGTGCTCTGCTTTGGCCCTCCGCTCCAGCCTTCGCTGAACCACACGGTCGATGTGCCCGCCAAAGCCCAGGAGTACCGCCATCAGCACCAGAGCGACCAACAGGGGCACGTAGGCCCCCAGGCCACAGGTGATCCCCAGCGCAGCCGTGACCCACACCGCTGCTGCTGTGGTCAGCCCATGGACCCGAGGGTGACCCTCTGCCTTCACGATCACACCACCACCAAGGAAGCCTATCCCGGTGATGAGCCCCTGAAGGCCCCTGCTGGCGTTCCCATCCATCACACCTTGGAACCCTGAGCCCGCGAGGGTCACCAGGGCGGCCCCAAGCCCCACGAGCCCAAGGGTGCGGACGCCTGCGGTCTTACCGTGGGTCTCCCGGTTGATGCCCACCAGAACCCCTACGAGGGTTGCAGAGGCGAGACGAAGGCAAAGGTCAGCGGTGGTGATCATCCCAAAGGGGGTGTGGGCGCTGAGGGTCAGGCGTCAAGTCTGCTGAGCACTCGCGAGACTTGTATCGGCGACCATGAGCCACCCCGAGCGGTGGGGATACCCCGCTCATTGAGGCCCGCGGCAAGCTCCCTGAGGCTTGTGGCTCCACCAGTCCTGAGGTCCGCGATGATCCCCGAGAGGTCTTCAGCGCGCTCCTGAGCCTGCCCCTGACGCACCTGCTTGCTGAGGGCACGCCCCTTCGCGCTATCAGCCGAGAGGTTACCCCTGTCACCCCCCAGGCGCACTCCACGCGCCTTAGCGGCTGCAAGGGCCGCCTTAGTGCGTTCGCTGATAGCCTTGGCTTCATGCTCGGCCACAGCGGCAAGGATGTGGATAGTTAGTCTGTTGGCTTGTGGGAAGTCAACCGCTGTGAACTCTACGCCGCTCTCCATGAGGTTGGAGATAAAGGCGACGTTGCGGGCCAGTCTATCAAGTTTTCCGATAATAAGAGTAGCCTTGTGGAGACGGCAGAGCCGAAGGGCTTCCTGAAGCTTCGGGCGATCGTTCCGCTTGCCGCTCTCGACCTCCACCACCTCAGCCAGGAGCTTCCACCGCCCACCGTTGAGATAGGAGCGGATAGCCTCCTGTTGCGCCTCCAAGCCCAACCCTGAGCGCCCCTGTCGCTCGGTTGAAACCCTTACGTATGAGACGAAGCGGCCCTGCGCCATCCCTGAGCCCCTGTGTAACGCCTGTGGCTACGTCCGATGCTTCACACGTTACAGAGCCTGCCAAAGCAAGTCAATACAATATCGGTAGCAATAACGACACATCCGCTCAGTATCACAGTCCATATGGGACCTCATAAACTTACCAACGGGTCCCTCCCAAGGGCATCTCCTGCCAGAAATGACCCACCCCTGGCTTCCGAAAGACCGCTAAAGCCCTCTGTTGTTGTTCAAGCTAGACGTGCAGTGACGAACTCCCATGAGAGACCCTGGGTCCCCAATGGGTCCCTCCACGCCCCCGCCTCCGATCCCGACCAACGCCGCAATGACTGCATAAGGGGGGATAGTCGTGGGACCCTGACACCCCTGCGGCCCTGAGAGGCCTCCGGGGCGTCCCCGAGTGCACCACCTACCGCCTTCCGCTAGAGAGATTAATCGGTGGATGATGAGGCGCATGCCTTCTCACGAAAACCACTGATCATTAGACCATCTCGTGCAGACCGGAGTTAATGTTCCGGCCTCTCGCATTGGTTATGGCGCTCACAAGGGGCTCTCTTGATGTACAGGGTTGTGGTACTTGCGTTGCTTGGTGCTGCCCTAAGTGGCTGTATGTCCGCGGAGGAGAAGCAGAGAGTCATATCCCAGAAGGCTGATACAGCCTGCTATGCCATGGGCCACAATAAGGGCACCGACTCATACAACAGATGTGTGGCCGGTGCGGGGCTCATCTTCGGCGATCAGCTTGAGAGAGAGCAACAGGCCAAGAGAGAGGCGATTGCTAGTAGCCTAGAGTCCGCGAGCGTTGCATTGCAGGCTGCGGGTCAGGCGGGGAGAGTGAACACACTGCATTGTACGTCAACGAGAGGCTTCATGGGCACAGTGGAAACCACGTGCCAATAGCGTTCCAAGTGGGACCACCACCATCCACCTGAGCGCTGAGCCCGAGGTGACCCTTGATCCCCAAGGCCGCCCGGTGACCACCAGCCGCAACGTGGCTGAGGTCTGTGAGAAGCGACACGACAACGTTCTGAGGGACATAGACGCACTCTTGGCAGGCCCCTCAGATTTGAGGGACCTTATGTTTCAAGAGGTTACGGCCCACGATCCCAGGGCCAACCGCGAGACCCGCTATTTCAACCTCACCCGGGACGGCGTGGCGCTGCTGGTGATGGGCTTCACGGGTCCCAAGGCCCTCGCCTTCAAGCTGGCCTATATCCGCCGGTTCAACGAGATGGAGGAGACCCTGAGGACCAAGGCCCCTGAGCCACCCCACGTCCCTCCCCAGGCCGACGCATTCCACCTTGCCTCCATGACCTCGATCGGATGCACTGTGGTAGCGCCTGAGAGACCATGGGGAAGACATGCTTCTGCGCCGGGGTTGGCCGCTTATACCATTAGTGCTGGTGTTGGCCGTTGCTGTCGTGGGCATGCGCCAGTCAACCAAGCCCACGCTAGATGTTCCAGGGAGCCAAGTCGGAAGGAATGCCGATCGTGGCGTTGATCGCCATGAACCAATCCCGGCACCAAGTGGGATGGGACATATAGAAAAAGCCACAGAAGAAGGAACCGAGTTCTGGCCTTCCCTCTTTGGCTACAAGATAAAAATTACCGACTCTATGACTGTAATATTTACATTTGCACTCGTTTGGTACACTCGAAAATTGAACGAGTCGACCATTAAGCTGTGGAACGCAGGCGAGAAGCAAAGAGATTTATTAGAGAAGATCGCGTCCGATCAGTCTCGCGATACCAGAGAAGCTATAAGCGCTGCCAAGGCGGGCGCAGCCGCCGCTGAACGATCTACAAAGATTGCCACAGATACTCTGGTTGCATCTAACCGCGGGTGGATCAAAGTTGAAGCTGCTATTTCTGGTCAACCCCTGACCTTCGGACCAACAGGCGCCGCCTTAGAGGTTTCGCTCTCTGCAATCAATGTCGGGAATGCGCCAGCACTCAACGTTGGTCAGAGCGTTTGGCTGTTGGCTCAGCGCAGTGGGCACGGGAAAGACCCTCTCAGTGAGCATGAGCGCAGACTTTCCCAGATCGGCGCACCAAACAGCGGCTTTACAATGTTCCCAGGCGAGGCCTTCCCATCAGTTACGCAGGTACCAAAGATTGGCATTAATATCGGATTACCAAAGTCCGAGCTAGATGAAGCGCTATCTCTTAGTCCAAATAAGAGTGTTATCCTGTTTGTCGGAGGTTGTTTCTTTTACACTTCTGCATCTGCTAGTGACAGGTCCCACCGCACTGCGTTCCTCTACGAATTAATGACAGTCAACGGCGATTCTATCAAACCAGACAATGGCGCCGTTCCATCTCACCGTTTGACGCTTCGCATGACCACCTTTGGTCAGGGCAACAACGCAACTTAGAACGACCCAAGCAACTAGTCCGTACATACTCTCAGAGACCCCTTAGCCACCGTACCCATGTTCCGGTGAAAGGCTGAGATGTGCCGGGAGCAGACCCTTGGCATGGAATACAGCGGCACAGCGAACCTGAGGCGCACCGTGAGCCCCAGAGGCCCACATCACCATCCGCATCCATCACACCGAGCATTAATAGGCGATGCCTATCATGTACATCCTGGTGATTGATGGTAGCTAAGGTGGGACTCAGGGTGCAACCCTAAGCCCGCTCAGAGCCGTCCGCCCTGCATCCGAGCCGCTTCCCGGCACCAAGAGATCACCACATGACCGAGACCGACGCGCCTCAACAGGACAATTGCCGTGATCTTGCGGCCCTTTGGCGGGCTAGGAGCCTCGTGAGGGCCTTCCGAGCGATAGACCCTGACCTGACCCTCTCTTATGCGGAGGCCTTCCTTGCTGTGGCTGAGAAGCCCGGCCACGGTCCCACGGAGTACGCCAAGAGCCTCGGGAGCGTTCAGCCTGTGGTGAGCCGGCTGCTTCACGAGCTTGGCTCAAGGTCGCGTAGGAAGGAGCGGACCGAAGGCCTGGGGCTGGTGGAGTGGAACATCCATCCCGAATCACTCCGCAACAAGCAGTACTTCCTGACCCCCAAGGGTGAGTCCCTGAAGGAGAAGGTCGTGGCCATCCTTCAAGGTCGAAGGGCTGGCACCCACGATGAGGCCACCAGCTAGACCACGGAACCTAGGGTGCGAAGGGAAAGGCAGGGGGACCGTGGGCAAACGGGGGGCTATCCGGCTCCCCACGCACTCACCGCGCTCTTTGCCACCGCCTGTCAGCAGCCCCGCAGTTGTTACATTATTCCCCCCACGTGCTTGAGGACCCTCGGGGGGCGATTGCTGCCCTCGACAGCCCTAAACCATTCTCATTCATCATCATTCGCGGCTGAAGGAGGTGGGGCACTTAGAGGACTGCAAATCCTTGCACCCCGGTTCGATTCCGGGCGAGGCCTCCACCGACATCCTCCGATCGCCGAACGGGATCATGCGCGCGCGGGCCGGGCCCAACCGGTTCGCGCCAGCGGACGCGCGACAGGGGGCAGATTAGGCGTAGCGGCCCGATCCGTGCCAGGATCTCCCATCGTTGGCAGGTCCGACTTCGTAGGCGCCAGCGGCTGAGAGACGCGTGTGCTCCCGCTTACAGCGCCCAGGAGCACCGCCGTGACCCTCACGCGCGCCCCGTTGTGGCCTTCGATCAAGGCCTCCGACGCCTGCATCCGGCATTCCCGCCTCGTCCTGCGCCAATCCTACGCGATCCTCGACCACTCGGCCGCCGTGCTGAACGCGCTGCCGCACCGTCAGGCCGAGCGGCGCCTGCCGGTCGACGGCCGGACCGCCCCGCCGCCCGACGCGCCGCTACGGGACGCGTGATCCCGCTCCGGCCGGGTCCGCGCGGGTGCCGCGGCGGCCGGGGGGCCGACCTTGCCTTTTGGCAGGCGATCCACCAAAACCCCGTCGCCCGACGGCTTGGCCGCCCCCGTCCCCAGAGACTCCCATGCTCGATTTCGCGCAAGCGCGCCGCCTCATGGTCGATTGTCAGCTGCGGACCTTCGACGTGACCGACATCGCCGTGCTCGACGCCTTCGACAGCGTGCCGCGCGAGCGTTTCGTGCCGGAGGGGCGGGAGACCTTCGCGTATATCGACCAGCCGCTCCCCCTCGGCGGCGAGGCGGGCGAGACCCGCGCGGCGCTCGCCCCGATGGTGCTCGCCCGGCTGATCCAGGCCCTCGCGGTCGGGCCCGGCGAGAAGGCCCTCGACGTCGCCACGGGGCTCGGATACGCGGCGGCGATCCTCGACAGGCTCGGCGCCTCCGTGGTCGCCCTCGAGTCGCTGCCGGGCCTCGCGGCCGCGGCCCGCGAGCGCCTCGCCGCCGTCACCGGCAAGACGATTCCCGTCGAGACCGGCCCCCTCGACGCGGGGGTCCCCGGCCGCGGGCCCTACGACGCGATCCTGGTCAACGGCCGCGTCGAGCGCCGCCCGCAGGCCTTGCTGGAGCAGCTCGCCGATGGCGGACGCCTCGCCTGCGTGCAGGGCGAGGGCCGGACCGGCAAGGCGACCCTGTGGGTGCGCGCCGGCGACGCCTTCGGCGCCCGCCCGCTCTTCGACGCGGCCGTGCCCGCCCTGCGGGACTTCGCGAACGAGCCCGGCTTCACCTTCTGACCCGGACCGCGCGGGGGACCTTCGCTCCGCGCGCGTCACCGCCCCACTCGCTCTCCCGCCGCGATCGCCACGGCATCGGGCCGATGCCGTGTGCCTTCGTGTCGGGAAGCCCGATGGGGCGGCGCCCCGATGGCGAGGACCGGAGAGGTCCCTGGCCGGCGCGCGACCGCGCTCCGCCCCGTCAAGTGTCGCTTTTATGCGCCACCAGCGGTCAAACCGGCCACCTGCGGCCGCCGGGCAGTGCCGCGGGTGCCCCATTCAGCTAAGGTTTAGCCCGAGGTGGGCGATGTTGATACCCGACCGAAGCGTTCCCGCGTGCGGCACGGGATGGCCATCGTCAAAGGTGAGTTCAGCGTGACCGACTTTGCAACTCGGGCGTATCGCGGGCTTCGGCTCGGCGGCCTCCTCGGCCTCGCCATGGCGATGGTCGTGCGGACCGCCGCCGCCGAGACCCTGGAGAGCGCCCTCGCGCGATCCTATGTGGGCAACCCGACGCTCAATGCGCAGCGGGCCGGGCAGCGCGCGACCGACGAGAACGTCGCCCGGGTGGTGGGTGGCTACCGGCCGACCGTGTCCGGCACGGCCGCGATCGGCGTGCAGAACATCGACGGGCGGCAGGCCGGGGTGCGCATCAACCAGACCCTCGTCCCGGGCAGCGCCGGCCTGACCGTCAACCAGACCATCTTCAACGGCTTCCTCACCGACAACCAGACCCGGCAGGCGGAATCGCAGGTGCTGGGAGGCCGCGAGGGCCTGCGCAACACCGAGATGACGGTGCTGTTCAACGCCGCGCAGGCCTACATGAACGTGCTCGCCGACACGGCGACGCTCGAACTCAACCGCAACAACGTCGAGGTTCTGGAAGAGCAGCTGCGCCAGACTCGCGACCGCTTCAACGTCGGCGAGGTCACCCGCACCGACGTGGCGCAGGCCGAGGCGCGGCTCGCCGGCGCCCGCTCGCAGGTCAGCGTCGCCGAATCGACCCTGCGCGCCGACATCGCCGTCTACCGCCAGGTCGTGGGCGTCGAGCCGCGCCAGCTCGCCCCGGGCCGCCCCCTCGACCGCTACGTGCCCGGCACGCTGGCGGCGTCCCTCGACATCGGCCTGCGCGAGCACCCGCAGATCCTCTCGGCGCTCCACTCGGTCGATTCCGCCGAGGCGCAGGTGAAGATCGCCGAGGCCGCGCTCTACCCGCGGGTGAGCGTCGCCGGCACCGTCCAGAAGCTGTTCGACCAGCAATTCGCCCATACGGAGTACGTCCAGGGCGCCGTCACCGCCCAGCTCTCCGTGCCGCTCTACCAGGGCGGCAGCGAGTACGCGACGATCCGGCAGGCCAAGGAGCAGGTCGGCCAGGCGCGCATCCTGGTCGAGACCTACCGCGACCAGGTGCGGGCCGCCATCGTCAGCGCCTGGGGCCTGCTCGACGCCGCCAAGGCCCGCGTCATCGCCCAGCAGGCGCAGGTCCAGGCCAACGAGGTGGCGCTCAACGGCGTGCGCGAGGAGGCGCGCGTCGGCCAGCGCACCACCCTCGACGTCCTGAACGCGCAGCAGGAACTGCTCTCGGCCCGCGTGAACCTGATCGCCGCCCAGCGCGACCGCGTGATCAGCTCCTACCAGGTCGTGCAGGCGATCGGCCGGCTCACCACCGACTTCATCGGTGTGCCGGTCACCCAGTACAGCTCCAAGGTGCATTTCGATCAGGTCAAGGATCTCTGGTACGGGGTGCGGACCCCGGACGGCCGCTGATCATGGCGCCCACGTCACACCGGTGGACACTCCTGCGGGCGGGATGACCGCTCGCTTGTGCCCGGGACCGGACGTGAAATACTGATGCCGGGCCGGCCGGCCCGACCTCCCTCCCGAGCGTTGAGTCGATGAGCGCAGCGAGCCCCAGGACGCAGGACAAGGCGCAGGAGCCCTCGATGGAGGAGATCCTTGCCTCCATTCGCCGCATCATCGCCGACGACCAGAAGGAGGCCGAGGCCGCGAGCGGCCCGGCGGCCCGGCCCACCCCCGTGCCCGACGACGATCCGGATCCCGCCGAGGACGCGGCGAGCATCCTCGACCTCGCCGAGGTGGCCGAGCCCCTGCGCAAGCCGCCGCTCGAGGAGGAGCCGGAGATCGACTTCAAGGACGATCCGATCGACTTCGACGCGATCGAGATCGAGCCCCCGCCGCCGCCGAGGGCCGCCGCCACCGCCCCGCAGGCCGAGGCGCCCCCGGCCCCGCCCGCCGCGCCGCCGCAGGCGGCCGAGCGGCTGATCTCCCGGGACACCGACGCCAGCGTCAGCCAGGCCTTCAACCTCCTGGCCCACACGGTCCTGACCAACAACGCCCGCACCCTGGAGGATCTCGTCCAGGACATGCTGCGGCCGATGCTGAAGTCCTGGCTCGACGACAACCTGCCCTCGCTGGTCGAGCGGCTGGTGCGGGCCGAGATCGAGCGCGTCGCCCGCGGGCGCTGAGGGAACCCGCCGGCGCGGCGCGCCGCGGCCGAGAGTTGACGGGACGCCCCCGTTCGGTTGAAAGCGCATCCTTCAGGGGGCCGGCCGCCCGTGCGGGCCCGGCCCCGTCTCGATTTCCGATGCGTTGTCGCCGGTGCGCCGGGCCCCTCTGCCGGGCGGGTGCGCCCCGGCGCGGGTGGCCCCGTCATGATGGACAAGACCTTCGATCCCGCCGCCGTCGAGGCGCGCATCGCCGCCCAGTGGGAGGAGGCGCAGGCCTTCCGGGCCGGCCGGCCCGAGCGCGCCGACGCCGCCCCCTACAGCATCATGATCCCGCCGCCGAACGTGACGGGATCGCTGCATATGGGGCACGCCCTCAACAACACCCTCCAGGACGTCCTCGCCCGCTTCGAGCGCCTCCGGGGGAGGGACGTGCTCTGGCAGCCCGGCACCGACCACGCCGGCATCGCCACCCAGATGGTGGTCGAGCGCCGGCTGATGGAGCACCAGCAGCCCGACCGGCGCACGCTCGGGCGCGCCGAGTTCGTGCGCCGGGTCTGGGAGTGGAAGGCGGAATCGGGCGGCACCATCGTCAACCAGCTCAAGCGGCTCGGCGCCTCCTGCGACTGGTCGCGCGAGCGCTTCACCCTCGACGAGGGCCTGTCGAAGGCGGTGATCAAGGTCTTCGTCGACCTGCACGCCAAGGGCTTGATCTACCGCGACAAGCGCCTGGTGAACTGGGACCCGCGCTTCCAGACCGCGATCTCGGACCTCGAGGTGCAGCAGGTCGAGGTGAAGGGCCACCTCTGGCACTTCGCCTACCCGGTGGTGGACGCGGCCGGGCAGGAGACGGGCGAGACCATCACGGTGGCGACGACCCGGCCCGAGACCATGCTGGGCGACACCGCCGTGGCCGTGCATCCGGAGGACGAGCGCTACCGCGCCCTGGTGGGCCAGCGCGTGCGCCTGCCCCTGGTCGGCCGGCTGATCCCGATCGTGGCGGACGACTACTCCGACCCCGAGAAGGGCACCGGCGCCGTCAAGATCACCCCGGCCCACGACTTCAACGACTTCGAGGTCGGGCGCCGTCACGGGCTGCCGCTGATCAACATCCTGGATGAGGAAGCGCGCATAAGCCTCGACGGGAACGACGCCTTCCTGGCGGATGCGGCCCCCGAGGCCGAGGCGCTCGCCCTGCACGGCCTCGACCGGGCCGAGGCCCGCAAGGCCGTGGTCGCCCTGATGGAGGCGCGCGGACGGCTGGTCGCGATCGAGCCCAACACCCACGCGGTGCCGCACGGCGACCGCTCGGGCGTGGTCATCGAGCCCTACCTCACCGACCAGTGGTACGTGGACGTCAAGCCGCTCGCCGACCGGGCCATGCAGGCGGTGCGCGACGGCCGCACCCGTTTCGTGCCCGAGACCTACGAGAAGACCTACTTCCAGTGGCTGGAGAACATCGAGCCCTGGTGCATCTCGCGCCAGCTCTGGTGGGGCCACCAGATCCCGGCCTGGTACGACCCCGAGGGCACCGTCTTCGTGGCGGGCAGCGAGGAGGAGGCCCTGGAGAAGGCCGCCGCCCATCACGGCCGCCCGGTGGCCCTGCGCCGCGACGAGGACGTGCTCGACACGTGGTTCTCGTCGGGCCTGTGGCCCTTCTCGACGCTGGGCTGGCCGGAGGCGACGCCGGAGCTCGCCCGCTACTACCCGACCAGCACCCTGGTGACGGGCTTCGACATCATTTTCTTCTGGGTCGCCAGGATGATGATGCTCGGCCTTCACGCGATGGACGAGGTGCCGTTCCGGACCGTCTACATCCACGCCCTCGTCCGCGACGAGAAGGGCGCCAAGATGTCGAAGTCCAAGGGCAACGTGGTCGATCCCCTCGACCTCGTCGACCGCTACGGCGCCGACGCCCTGCGCTTCACCCTGGCCGCCATGGCGGCGCAGGGGCGGGACATCAAGCTCTCCGTGCAACGCGTTGAGGGCTATCGGAACTTCGCCACCAAGCTGTGGAACGCGGCCCGCTTCGCCGAGATGAACGGCTGCCGGCTCGACCCGGATTTCCGGCCCGAGGCCGCGCGCGAGACCCTGAACGCCTGGGCGCTCGGCGAGGCCGCCCGCGCGGTGGCCGAGGTGACGGCGGCCCTCGACGCCTTCCGGTTCAACGACGCCGCCCAGGCGGCCTACCGCTTCGTCTGGAACGTGTTCTGCGACTGGTACCTGGAGCTCGCCAAGCCGGTGCTGCAGGGGGCGGCCGGCCCGGTCCAGGACGAGACCCGGGCCACGGTGGCCTTCCTGATCGACCAGATCTGCGTCCTCCTCCACCCCTTCATGCCCTTCCTCACCGAGGAGCTCTGGGCGACCAAGGGCCGTGAGGCGGGGCTCGACCGCGGGCTCCTGGCGATGGCCCGCTGGCCCGACCTCGCCGCGCTCGCCCGGCCGGAGGCCGAGGCCGAGATCGGCTGGGTGGTGGACCTCGTCTCGGAGATCCGCTCGGCGCGCTCGGAGACGAACGTGCCGGCCGGCGCCCAGATCCCGCTGGTGCTGGTGGCGCCGGGCGAGGCGGTGCGGGCGCGGCTCGGCCGCTGGGGCGAGACGATCCGGCGCCTGGGCCGGGTCAGCACGATCGAGGTCGCGGCCCAGAGCCCGGCCAAGTCGGTCCAGCTCCTGGTGCGCGGCGAGGTGGCGGCCCTGCCGCTGGAGGGCGTGGTCGACCTCGCCGCCGAGGTGGTGCGCCTGCGCAAGGAGGCCGGCAAGCTCGAGGGCGAGATCGGGAAGATCGACGCCAAGCTCGGCAATGCCGACTTCCTGGCCCGCGCCCCCGAGGAGGTGGTCGAGGAGCAGCGCGAGCGCCGCGAGGCGGCGGTCGAGCGCCTCGCCAAGGTGCGCGAGGCCCTGGCGCGGCTGGAGGGGTAGGGGACGCAGATGCGGGCGCGGGCGAAGCGGTCCGGCCTGCGCCGCGCCGGCCTCGCCCTCGCGCTCCTCCTGGCCGCCCTGGCCCTCCTCGTCGCCGCCACGGCTCGCCCCGGCGACCCGGCCCTCTTCCCGCCGCGGGGGGAGGACGCCGTCACCGTGCACCTCGTGGCCAATGGCTGGCATTCGGGCCTCGTCCTGCCCCGCGAGACCCTGGCGCGGGCCGCCGCGGCGGCGGGCGCCGGGGGTCTCCTCGGCATCAGCGAGCGCTTCCGCGCCTACGAGGCGCTGGAGATCGGCTGGGGCGATGCGGGCTTCTACCGGCAGGTGCCGACGCTCGGGGCGCTCGATGGGCGGCTCGCCCTCGCGGCCCTGTTCACCCCGGGGGGCCGACCGGCGGTGCTCCACGTGGTCGGGATCGACGGTGAGCCGGCTTCGCGCTTCCCCGCGGCCCGCATCCTGCGGCTGCGCCTATCGCCGGAGGGATTCGCGCGACTCGCCGCCGCGCTCGGCCGCAGCGTGCGCCTGCGCGACGGCCGCCCCATCGAGGCGGGACCGGGCCTCTACGGGCCGAGCCTGTTCTACGAGGCGGAGGGGCGCTTCAGCTTGCTTCACGTCTGCAACCACTGGACGGGCGACCTCCTCAACGCGGCCGGCCTGCCGGTCCTGCCCGTGCTCGACACCCTGCCGGACGGCCTCCTCCTCGACCTCGCCCGCCAGGAGCGCGCGCGCTGATCCCGCGCTACGCCGCGGCGGGGAACATCCTTCGTCTTGAAGGGCTCCAGTCGAGATCCGCAAACCCGGAGCCTTTCCCGCCCGAAAAACAGTATCCTGGCAGAATTTCCGGCCGCTCTCCCTTGACAGGGCGGGCAGGCTGGAAAGACGCTGCAGTCAGAACACATCACCGATGAGGAGGCCGGGTCTCCGGCCGCGGGGCGCTCCTGCGCCCGGAGGCCCGGCCCGAGACCCCGAAAGATCCCGAGCGCAGCGCGATCCGTGAGCTTCATTCCGGGGGGCACATCCATGCGACAGGTTCCGGGCTCCTACGGCCCTCCGCTGCTCAAGACGCTGGTCGACACGATCGACTTCCTGTTCGTGAGCGGCTGGGAGCGATTCTTCGCCCGGCGGCGCGCCCGCCACCGCAGCACGGTGTTCAAGGTCAACCTGTTCAAGCCGACCGTGGCGGTGCTCGACCAGACCGGGATCGCCGCCCTGTTCGGGGACGCCGACCTGATCCAGGATTACGGGTTCGGCTGGGCGGTGCCGCCGCTGCCCCTCGTCGGCCACGTGCCGCCGAGCGTCTTCGGCCACGGCGAGGCCCATGACGGCTACAAGCGCCTCTACCTGAACCTCCTCAAGGCCCGTGCGACGAGCCTGCCGGCCACCTTCGACGCGGCCTTCGCGGCGCAGGCGGCCCGCTGGGAGGCGACGCCCCGCTTCTCCTTCGCGGACGGGATCGAGGACCTCGTCGCGGCCTTCGTGTTCCGCTGGCTCGTCGGCGCCGAGATCGACCCGGCCGACGTGCGCGTCGTCTACAACAACATCTTCACGCAGCGCTTCACGGCCATCACGCGGTTCCTGCCGGCCTCGACCTATGCGCGCTCGCTCGACGCCTATGACCGGCTCCTCGGCGCGGTGCGGGGGGCGCTCGCGACCTCCGACATCGTCGCGATGGCGCGGGACGAGGGCCTGCACGACCGCGAGGCCCTGGCCAAGCAGCTGACCTTCCTGTGCGGGATGAACAGCTTCCTCGGCCTCCAGAACCTGATGAAGTCCCTCGTCGGCGAACTCACCCTCCATCCCGCGTGGCGGGAGGCGGTCCGCCGCGAGGCGCGGGCCGGCGGCGCCACGCCGGTCCTCGACCGCGTCATCCGCGAGACCCTGCGCCTGCACCCGCCGGTGTTCTTCGTGTTCGGGCGCGCCACGCGGAACCGTGTCCTCGACGGGGAGACCTCCCGGTTCGCGATCCGCGAGGGTGAACTCGTGATGGGCGTGATCCCCTTCGCGCAGAACGACCCGGTCCACGTGCCGCGCGCGGAGGTCTTCGATCCCGACCGGTTCCTGGACCCGGCGACCGGCGCGCGCCCGCTGATCTGGCCCCGCGGCCTGGAGCACGCGCGCGTGGAACCGCAGGACCGCACCTGCCCGGGCAAGGACCTCGCCTTCGCGACGGCGCGGCGGTTTGCCACCGCGCTGGTGCGCGACTACGACTGGACGCTGGCCGAGCGCCCGACCTGGTCGCGCCGCCGCTTCTCGCTCAACGTGGCGGCGCCGGCGGGAGCCCTGACGGTGGGACGCTTCGCCAGGAGCGACGGGACCGGGTAGGATGATCGTCCCTGTGTTGCCGCGCCCGTCGGCGCGGCGCGAGCGTGATGGGAGCGTCGAGCGTGACGGCGGCGGGGCGGTGGGGTGTCGTCGCGGGGCGGGGCGGGACCTGATGTCGGGACGGCCCAGCCCGGCCGCGCCCGAGCGTCGGCAGCTCACCGTGATGTTCTGCGACCTCGTCGATTCGACGGCTCTGGCCGCGCGCCTCGACCCGGAGGACCTGCGCGAGGTGCTGCAGGCCTATCAGCGCCTCTGCGCCGGGATCGTGGAGCGCCACGGGGGAACCGTCGCGCAGTTCCAGGGCGACGGCATCGTCATCTATTTCGGCTTCCCCCTGGCCGAGGAGGATTCGGCGGAGGCCGCGGTCCGGGCGGGGCTGGAGATCCTGCGGCGGCTGCCCGACCTCGACGCCCCGCCCGCCGCCGCCGCGCGGGAGCGGGACGACCGGATGCAGGTCCGCATCGGCCTCGCGACCGGCCTCGCGGTGGTCGAGGACATGCCCCGTGCGGGCAGCGCCGGGGTGGTGGGGCAGGTGCCCAACCTCGCCGCGCGCATCCAGGCGGCGGCCGCGCCGGGCACGCTGGTGATCGCGGACGCGTCCCGCCGGCTGCTCGGCGCCCTGTTCGACCTCACCGATCTCGGCCCCCACGACCTCAAGGGGATCGGCGAGGAGGTGGTGCTGTGGCGGGTGGAGGGCGAGCGCGTCGACGCAGCCCGCGCGGATGCGCGCCGCAGCGGCCCCGCCCATGTCGGGCGCGAGGCGGAACTCGCCCTCCTGACCGGCTGCTGGGAGCGGGCGCAGCAGGGATGCGGGCAGGTGGTGCTGGTGCGCGGCGAGCCGGGGATCGGCAAGTCGGCCCTGTTGCGGGCCTGGACCGGCACGCAGGCGGAGGCGGGGATCGTCCGCATCGCGCTCCACTGCTCGCCGCGCCACACCCACAGCCCCTTCTACCCGCTCCTCGGGCATCTGCGGCGCATCGCCCGGCTGTCGCCGGAGGATCCGCCGGCCGGCCGCCGGGAGAAGCTGGAACGGCTGCTCGCGCCCGAGCGCCGGGAGGGGGGCGCGCCGCTCCTTGCGGACCTGCTCTCCGTGTCCCTCGACGGGCCGCCGCCGGAGCTGACCGCCGACCAGCGCAAGGCCGCGACGCTCGCGCTCCTCGCCGACGAGATCATCGGCCTCTGCGCGCGCTGGCCCGTGGTGATGGTGGTCGAGGACGCGCAGTGGGCCGACCCCTCGACCGAGGAGCTGGCGCGCCTCGTCATGGGCCGTCTCCGGCCGGTCACGGGCGAGGGCGAGGCGATCCTCGCGGCGCGGCGGCTGCTCGTCCTCGTCACCGCCCGGCCCGAATACCGGCCGCCCTGGGCGGAGGCGGAGGGCGTGCGGGCGGTGACGCTGGCGGGCCTCTCCCCGGACGAGGCCGAGGCGGTGGTGTGCGGCGTGGCCCAGGACCGGCCGCTCGCGCCCGCCGAGCGGCGCGCCATCGTGGCCCGGGCGGACGGCATCCCGCTCTTCATCGAGGAGCTCACCAGCGCCGTGCTGGAGGAGCGGGACGGGGCCGGCCCGGGCGCGGCGCCGCGCGGCGCGCCGGAGGGCCCGCAGGTCCCCTCGACCCTCCAGGACATCATCATGGCGCGGCTCGACCGGCTCGGCAGCGCCAAGCCGGTGGCCCAGGTCGGGGCGACGCTGGGCCGTTCCTTCTCCCGCGACCTGCTGCGGCGCGTCACCGAGCGCCCGGAGGAGGATCTCGCCGCCGCCCTGGCGGAGATCGTGCAGGCCGGCCTGCTCCTGGAGCGGACCGAGGGGGAGAGCACCACCTACCTGTTCAAGCACGCCCTGGTGCAGGACGCCGCCTATGCGAGCCAGCTGCGGGCGAGCCGCCGCGCCCTGCACGGCCGCATCGCCGCGGTGATCGAGCAGGATTGCCCGGACCTCGCCGAGACGGAGCCCGAGACCCTCGCCCTCCACCTGCGGGGCGCGCGGGCCTTCGCGCGGGCCGCCGCCGCCTCCCTTCGGGCGGGCCAGCGGGCGGCGGCGCGCTTCGCCAATGCGGAGGCGATCCAGCATTTCCAGGCCGGTCTGGACGACCTCGCCCAGGTGGAGGGCGGCGGGGAATGCGCGCTCGCGGCGCGGCTCCATCTCGGCCTCGCCCAGGCGAGCTACGTGGCCAAGGGTCCCGCCCACGGCGACACGGTGGCGGCCTATGCGCGGGCGCACGGGCTCGCGGCGCATCTCGCCGATCCGGAGGAGCGCGTCGCCCTCCTGTGGGGGGTGTTCTCGGGCCACCATTTCGCGGCCCGCTCCGACGCGGCCGCGGCCACCGCCCGCGAGGCCCTGGCGCTCGCCGGGCGCGACGGCGACCCGATCCATCGCTGCCAAGCCCACCGCATGCTCGGCTACGTGGAGTTCTTCCGCGGCGGTCTCGCCGAGGCGCTCGGGCATTTCGGCGAGATCCGCCGCCTCTACCGGCCCGACCCCCATCGCGGTCTCGCGCCGATCTTCGGGGCGGATTGCCAGATCGGCGCGGCCGGCTTCGAGGGCGTGGTCCTGTGCGTGCAGGGGCGGGTGCCCGAGGCGCTGGCGGTGACGAAGGCGAACCTGCGCGACGCCCAGGGTCTCGGTCATCCGGCCAGCATCGGCTGGGCCTTCGCGGCGGCGGCCTACGTCCACCATTACCGCGGCGACCGCGCGAAGACCCGGTCGGTGGCGCAGGAGGGCTTCGCCTATTGCCGCCGCCACGGGATCGCGGCCTGGGGCCTGCACTGCAAGGTCTTCCTGGCCTGGGCGGCGGCCGGACCCGAGCGGCCGGACCGTGCCGCCGAGATCCTCGCCGACATCGCGGACGCGGCGACCCGCACGCGGCTCGGCCTGCCGCAGCTGCGGGGACTCGCCGCGGAGGCGCTGCTGCTCTGCGGGGACCCGCATCCGGCGCTGGACCAGGTCCGCGTCGCCCTCGACGAGATCGATGCGACCCGCCAGACGATCTTCCGGCCGGTGCTGCTGCGCCTGCGCGGGCTCTGCGCCCTGGCGGCGGAGGAGGCGGCCGAGACGACCCCGGAGGCTTGGCTGCGCGAGGCGGCGGCGGTGGCCCGCGCGATGGGGGCGGGGCTCTTCGCGGCGCGGGCGGAGGCGGATCTTGCGGCCCTGGCGGCGGCCGGGCCGGCGGGGCGGACCCGCGTGCGGGCGCTGCTGCTGGGCGCCCCCTCGCCCTCGCCAGCGGAGCGCGCTCGGCCGGCGTGAGGCCGGGCGATCATCACGCCATCGCACGATCCTTCCCCGATCAGCGCATTGCAAGAAACGTCGATCTATCCAGATACGCAAAGTAAGAACGATATAGCAAAATCATTCCGCGGCCGGGATTCGAACTTACGCTCGGCAGACTTTGCGGATATGAGCAAACTTGCAGATGAAGAACCTGTGCCAGGGGCTCGATCAGCACAGTGGACATGGTGTTGCAGAAGGCGCGCGCCGGCACGCGGGATGGCGCGGCGCGGCCGGCCTCCGGGCTCGCGGCGCAGCGCCGAGCCGCCACGGCGATCCGCGTCGTCCTGCCCTGGATTGCGCCGGTTGCGCTGATCGCCCTCTGGCAGGGGCTCTCCAGCGCGGGCGTCGTCTCGCCCCGGGTCCTCCCGGCGCCGCTCGACGTGTGGTGGACCGGCTGGCGCCTCGCGACGCGGGGCACGCTCGGTCACGACATCCTGGTCAGCGTGCGGCGGGTTGTGGTCGGCTTCGGGCTCGGGGCCACGACCGGCCTTGCCCTCGGCTTCCTCGTCGCCCTCTCGGCGCTCGCCGACGGGCTGCTCGACCGCTCGCTGCAGATGGTCCGGACCGTTCCGCATCTGGCCCTCGTGCCGCTGATGATCCTCTGGTTCGGCATCGGCGAGACGCCGCGGGTGCTTCTCGTGGCGATGGGATCGATGTTCCCCGTCTACGTCAACACCGTCGCGGGCATCCGGAACGTCGACCCGAAGCTCATAGAGCTCGGCCGTTCCTACGGGCTGGGACGCGTCGAGCGGGTGCGCAGCATCATCCTGCCGGGCGCCCTGCAGCCGATCCTCACGGGCCTGCGCTACGGGCTCGGCGTGGCGTGGCTCACCCTCGTCGTGGGAGAGACGATCGCCTCGCGCGACGGCATCGGCTACCTCGTCCAGAACGCGCGCGAATTGCTGCGCACCGACGTCATCGTGCTGGCGATCGTCCTCTACGCCTTCGCCGGCTGGCTGACGGATGCCCTGGCCCGGGCCGCGGAGCGGCGCCTCCTGCACTGGCATCCGCACTACGCCTCCGGGGCGCGCCGGTGAACGCGCGCGGGGGCCGGCCGAATCCCGCCGGCGCGGCGGTGCATCTGCGGGGCATCGGACGCAGCTTCGGCCCCCGGCGGGTCCTGGACGGCATCGAGCTGACGATCGCGCCCGGCGAATTCGTCTCCCTGATCGGGCCGAGCGGGGCGGGCAAGTCGACGCTGCTGCGCCTCCTCGCGGGGCTCGACGCGCCCACGGCCGGGACCGTCGCGCTGCGCGCGGGCGCGGGGCCGCCGGAGGCGCGGCTGATGTTCCAGGAGGACCGGCTGCTGCCCTGGCGCGACGTGCTCTCGAACGTCCTCCTCGGGGTGCCGGACCGGCGGGAGGCGGCCATCGACCTGCTGGCCGCCGTGGGCCTGCACGGCCGCGCGCACGATTATCCGGTCGCGCTCTCCGGCGGCCAGCGCCAGCGCGTCGCGCTCGCCCGGGCCCTGATCCACGAGCCCGACCTCCTGCTCCTCGACGAGCCCTTCGGCGCCCTGGACGCGATCACGCGCGCGGCGATGCAGGTGCTGCTGCGCGAGATGCTGGCGAAGCGCCCGCGCACCGTGGTCCTGGTGACCCACGACGTCGAGGAGGCGCTGCTGCTCTCGGACCGCGTGCTCGTGCTCGATCGCGGCGGCATCGCGCGGATCGAGCCGATCTCGGCGGCCCATCCGCGCCATCGGGCCGACCCGACCCTCGTCGCCCTGCGGGAGAGCCTGCTCGCCGGGCTCCTCGACGCGGCCGCCTGACGCTCCGACCCCAGGAAAGGAAGTCCTCCCGTGCCAACGATCATCGGCGCATCCCCCGGCCATCCGCGCCCGACCCGGCGGGGGGCGCTCGCCGCGGGCGTGGCGGGGCTCGCCTGCGCGGCTCTGTCCGCACCGTCGCACGGCGCGTCGCCCGCGGGGCGCGGTCCGGCCGAGATCCGCATCGCGGTGATCGGGGACGGCCTGACCGGGATCTGGGCCTCGATGCGCGCGGGTCCGCGCGCGGCCCAGATCGCCCGCGACCTGGGCAGCAGGCCGGTCTGGCAGCCCGGCTTCACGGCCTCGCTCCCGGTCATGGAAGCGGTGCGGGCGGGCGGGATCGATTTCACCTTCGCGACCGCGACCGCCGTGGTGAACGCGGTCATCGCGGGCGTGGACATCGCCCCGCTCGCGGCCTTCCCGCTCCCGGTGAACGAGGTCGACGTCGTGGTCCTGGCGGATTCGCCGATCCGGGGCGCGGCCGATCTCAGGGGCCGAAAGGTGGCGCACCAGAACGGGACGACCGGCACCTACAGCCTGATCAAGTACCTGGATACGGCCGGGCTCCGCCTGGGCGACATCGAGGCGATCAGCCTGAGCGGCGCCGACGCCTACACGGCGCTCGCCCAGGGCAGCGTCGATGCGTGGATCCACTGGCAGCCGGCGACCGGACTCGCCCTCGCCAAGCTCGGTCCCCGCGGCCGCACCCTGTCCGCCGTCGGAACCTACGATTACGCCTTCTACGTCGCCAGCAAGGCCTTCGCCGATCGCCACGCCGAGACCGCGGCGCGGCTCGTGCGCCTCATCCGCGACACCCAGCGCGCCATCGCGGCGGATCCGGACGGGGCCGTCGCGCTCTGGGCCGCCCAGGGCGGCTTCGCCCCGGGAAGCGTCGAGGAGGGGGTCTACCGGAAGCTCATCGTCGATGCCCGCCTGTCGGAATCGACCGCGATCGCGCTGGCACCGGTCGGCGAGGCGGCCGCGCGCGCGACCCAGGAGATGGCCGACACCTTCCGGACGCTGGGCGTCCTCCCGGACACGGCCGACCTCTCGGGCTTCCTCCTGTCGCGGGCCTTCGACCCGATCCGCGCCGCCGTCGCCGGGGAGCTCGCCGCATGAGCCCGCCGATCCGGTCCACCGACCCCAGGATGAGGCTGGCCGCCTTCGTGACGGCCGGTCCCGGCCGGCCGGGCGGCTGGCGCTATCCGGCCTCCGAGGACGGCTGGCTCGATGCCGCCTACTACGCCCGCATCGCCGCCACGCTGGAGCGGGGCCTGTTCGACATGGCCTTCTTCGCCGACATCCTGGCCGTGCCCGACCGCTACCAGGGCAGCACGGACTCGCAGCTGCGCTACGGGGCGCTGGGCTCCCTGCGGCTCGACCCCGTCATCGTGCTGACCATCATGGCGGCCGCCACGCGCCACCTCGGGCTCGCCTCGACGCGCTCGACCAGCCACTACGAGCCCTTCGAGGTGGCGCGCTCCCTCGCGACGCTCGACCACCTCAGCGGCGGCCGCGCCGCCTGGAACGTGGTGACGTCGTTCCAGGATGCCGAGGCGAAGAACTTCTCGAAGGCGCAGCAGGTGCCGCGGGCGAAGCGCTACGACCGCGCGGACGAATTCCTGGAGGTCGTGTTCAAGCTCTGGGACAGCTGGGAGGACGCGGCTCTGGTCCTCGACCGCGCGACGCCGCTCTTCGCGGATCCCGGGAAGGTGCGGGCGATCGATCACGCGGGCGAATGGTTCAGCGTGCGCGGCCCGCTCAACGTGCCGCGGCCCCCCCAGGGCTACCCGGTGATCATCCAGGCCGGGGCCTCCGAGCGCGGCCGCGCCTTCGCGGCGCAATGGGCCGACGTGATCTTCGTCAGCCACGATTCCTTCGACAGCGCCCGGGCCTTCTACGCGGAGATGAAGGAGCGCGCCGTCCGCCACGGACGGCACCCGGACGCGCTCAAGATCCTCCCTTCGGCGACGCCGCTCGTGGGCGAGACCCGCGCGATCGCCGAGGAGAAGAGCCGCCTTCTGCGCAGTCTCGTCGATCCCCATGCCGGGCTCTCCACGCTCGCCTATCACCTCGACGTGGATCTCAGCGCGTTCCCGCTCGACGCGCCCCTGCCCGATGTCGACGTCCCGGGCGTGCAGGGCCATTACCAGGAGGTCCGCGAGCGGACGGTCAAGACCGGGCTGACCCTGCGCGAGCTCGGCCGCCACTACGGCAGCCGCTACGAGGGCGACTTCGTCGGCACCCCCGACGACGTCGCCGACCGGATGGAGCACTGGTTCCGCGAGGGCGCGGCGGACGGCTTCACCCTGGCGGCGCCGCATCAGCCCGGGGGGTTCGAGGATTTCGTCCGCCTCGTCGTGCCGGTGCTGCAGCGGCGCGGAGTGTTTCGCACCGCCTACGAGGGCACCACGCTCCGGGACAATCTCGGGCTGACCCGCCCGGATCACGGTGCCTGGCGGAGCCGGGCCGCCGGACCGGGACGGAGGGACACCGCCTGATCCGGCCGCGCCGGGCGCGCGATCGGGCCGCCCGCTTGGCCCGCCCGCTTGGCCCGCCGCGCGGGGCGTGGGAAGGGGCGGGTATGACGACCCTTCTGGCCTACGCCCTGGCGGCCCTCGCCGAGATCGCCGGCTGCTTCGCGGTCTGGTCCTGGCTGCGCCTCGGGCGCTCGCCGCTCTGGCTCGCGCCCGGCCTCGCCTGCCTGGTCCTGTTCGCCGTGCTGCTGACGCGGGTCGACAGCGCCGCGGCGGGCCGGGCCTACGCGGCCTATGGCGGGATCTACATCGCGGCCTCGCTCCTCTGGCTCTGGGCCGTGGAGGGCCAGCGGCCGGACGCGGCGGATCTCGGCGGGGCGGCGCTGTGCCTCGCCGGCAGTGCCGTGATCCTGCTCGGCCCGCACCGGTAGGGGGTGGGGTGGAGGTGGACCTTCCGACTTCGCCCGATGGAGCATTTTCCGACGAAGTGGGTACCGGTTCGTCGGAAAATGCTCTAGAACAGCATCAGAGATCGGTTCGCTTCGGTCCCGTTCCCACGCCCCCGCCCTGATCGCTTTCGCGCGGAATCGAGAGACCTTGTCTTTGGATCGATGTACGACCATCAATCCGAGCGATCTGAAGACCATGCCTTATGAGCACTTGCTCGGCCTCGGCAAGACGCCGCTCCATCAGATATAACTGCTGCGACAGGCGCTCTTCGGACTCACGCAGATCGCCAGCAACTTGCCGAGTCAGGGTTCGGCGCAGCCATTCCAGCACTGAGGGTCTCCAGGCTGTGTCGTCTCGGCCGAGCCACACCTTGAAAAAGCGCGGTCGAAACGGCTGGGATGGGTGAAACGCCGCCGCTGGCGTGATTACGCCTTCTGCGCGGCGAGCCGAGCCCCCAGGCCGATGAAGAGCGCGCCCATGGCCCGCTGAAGCCACAGGGCGATGCGCGCGTTGCGACGAAGACGACCCGTGAGCTGCGCCGCTCCCGCGACGAGACCGAGGTTGATGCCAATCGCGAGCATGTTCGCCGTGACGCCGAGCAGGACGAGTTGGGCCGTGACGTGCCCGGCCTGCACGTCGATGAACTGCGGCAGCAGCGCAACGTAGAAGATCGCCACCTTCGGATTGAGCACATCGCTCCAGAAGCCCTGCCAGAAGATCGCTCGCAGGCTTCGCCCGGCGATCTCACTCCCCGTCAGGTTCGTCATCGCCTCGCGGCTCATAAGCGCGCGGATGCCGACGGAGCAGAGGTAGGCCGCTCCGGCCCACTTCACGATCGTGAACGCCGTCGCTGACGCAAGCAGCAGCGCAGACAGGCCGACAACCGCCGCAG
Source organism: Methylobacterium sp. JK268 (assembly GCF_054052225.1). Classification (NCBI taxonomy): domain Bacteria; kingdom Pseudomonadati; phylum Pseudomonadota; class Alphaproteobacteria; order Hyphomicrobiales; family Methylobacteriaceae; genus Methylobacterium; species Methylobacterium sp. JK268. The sequence goes on from NZ_JBSVZN010000012.1 coordinate 127,535, forward strand.
CGAGATGCAGGTAGGCGCCCGCGTTGATCCCGAGAGCGGCCATGCTCCCTGCCCGCCGACCCTGCGCAACGGTACGGGTGAGCATGTAGGCCATGTCCGGCCCCGGTACGAGGACCAGAATGATGGATGAGGCGACGAACAGGAGGTAGGCGTGCAGGCTCATCGCCGGACAGTGCCGCTTCCCTCGCGTCGCTGCAACCTCCGCCTCGGGTCGCCAGCAGTCCCTGGAACCATCGGACCGCTGGCGTCCCGACCCGTAGGAGCCACCCCGCCGGACGACCGCCGCCACCTGACCAATCCGTAATCTGATCGCCACCGGCAGGTCAGGGCCGGTCCCCCAGAGTGACGCCATCCAATCAGGGCCGCGCCCCGCCGCGGCCTCCCACCCGTCCGGAGGATGTCCGTCCCATGACCCAGCCCGTTCCCGCCTCCCGCTTCCACCGCAAGGCGCTGACCTCCGTGGCCGCCGTGACCCTGGTGGCGACCGGCGCGCTCGGCACCGCCTTCCTGCCGCCGAGCACCCCCGCCCTCGCCCAGGCCCTGCCGCAGACCCCGATCACCGCCCCCGAGCACCCGCCGGGCAGCTTCGCGCCGATCGTCAACCGGGTGAAGCCCGGCGTGGTCTCGGTGAAGGTCAAGCTCAAGGACGATGCGGCCGACGAGAACGAGGGCGGCCCGAGCGCCCAGAACGTGCCCCCGCAGCTGCGCGAGTTCTTCCGCCGCTTCGGCGAGAACGGCGCGCCGAACCGGCCGCACCGCGAGGGCGGGCGCGCCGCGCAGGGGTCGGGCTTCTTCATCACGCCCGACGGCTACGTGGTCACCAACAACCACGTGGTCGAGAACGCCAAGTCCGTGGAGGTCACCCTCGACGACGGCCGCAGCCTCGACGCCAAGGTCGTCGGCACCGACCCCAAGACCGACCTCGCGCTCCTGAAGGTCACGGAGGGCAACGGCTCCTTCCCCTACGTGAAGCTCGCCCACGGCGCGCCGCAGGTCGGCGACTGGGTGGTGGCGATCGGCAACCCGTTCGGGCTCGGCGGCACGGTCACGGCCGGCATCGTCTCGGCCCGCGGCCGCGACATCGGCGCCGGCCCCTACGACGACTTCCTGCAGATCGACGCGCCCATCAACAAGGGCAATTCGGGCGGGCCGACCTTCAACGTCTCGGGCGAGGTCGTGGGCGTGAACACCGCCATCGCGTCGCCCTCCGGCGGCAACGTGGGCCTCGCCTTCGCGATCCCCTCCGAGACCGTGCAGGCGGTGGTCGACCAGCTGCGCACGGACGGCAAGGTCGCCCGCGGCTATCTCGGCCTCCAGATCCAGCCGGTCACCAGGGACATCGCCGAGAGCCTCGGCCTCGACAAGACCAAGGGCGCCCTCGTCGCCAACGCCCAGGACGGCACCCCGGCCGCCAAGGCGGGCCTGAAGTCCGGCGACGTGGTCGAGGCGGTGAACGGCGATCCGGTCGCGGATGCCCGCGAGCTGTCGCGCCGGATCGCCGCGATGAAGCCCGGCACCAAGGTGCAGCTGTCCTACCTGCGCGGCGGCAAGGCCGACACCGCCACGGTGGAACTCGCGGCCCTGCCGAACGACACCAAGGTCGCCTCCCGCGAGGAGGGGAGCCGCAGCCTGGACGCGCAGCCGCGGCTCGGCCTCGGCCTCGCCCCGGCCGACGCGGTCGGTGCCGGCCACGAGGGCGTGGCGGTCGTGAACGTCGATCCGGACGGCCCGGCGGCGGCCAAGGGCATCGAGCCGGGCGACGTGATCCTGGATATCGGCGGCCAGCCGGTCTCCTCGGTCTCGGACGTGCAGGCCCGGGTCCGCGCCGCCGAGCATGACGGCCGCAAGGCGGTGCTGATGCGGGTGAAGAGCGAGAAGGGCACGCGCTTCGTCGCCGTCGCCCTCCCGAGCAAGAACGGCTGATCCCTCCGGACGGTCGTGAACCGAGGGGCCGGCTCCGCGAGGGGCCGGCCCCTTTTTCGTCGTGCGGGATCCCGCGGGTTCAGAACCGGCAGATCCGCGCGAGGCGCCGGCCCGAGACCCGGCCGCGGGCGGTCCCGTCCGAGCGGATGCGGTGGCCGTCGAGGCGGATCTGCCCGGCATTCTCGAACAGGGTGTAGCGCAGCCGCTCCAGGCCGAGCCCGTAGCGCCCCGCCCAGAGCCTCAGGGCGCCGCAGAAGCCCCGCAGCGTCTCGCGGCCGAACCGGGACGGGGGCAGGAGCGGCGCCACCTCGGCCGCCCCGAAGGCGGCGCTGCGGAACCCCGCCAGCAGGTCGGGCCGGCCCTCCGGCAGGTCGAAGGCGGCGAGGGAATCGAGCCCCAGCGCGCCCGCGCGGTCCGCGGGCCGCGTCGTCAGGGTGACGGCCAGGGGCTGCTCGCTCAGGAGGAGGACGGCCCGGTCGGGCGCCTCCGCGAGGTCGACCGCGAGGGGCCGGTACGCCCGCGCCTCGGCCGGCCGCGGCGCCGTGAAGCCGAGGCCGATCACGTCGAGCCACGCGGCGGAGCCCGAGACGCGGTCCGGATGGGCCACGAAGCCGAGGAGGCGCGCGCGTTGGGTCCGGCGCTCGGCCGCGATGTCCGGGGTCGCGATCCCGCCCGCAGCCGGGGAGGGCGCGAGGGCGGGACGCAGCGGCGGAGGCTCTGCGAGCGCCCCGGAGGCCCGCTCCGGCGGCTCGGCCGAGCGGCGGGTCCGCGCCTCGTCGCAGGGAGGGCAGGACGGAACCGCCTCTCTGGCAGGCTCTTGCGCCGGCTCTCTGCCGGGCTCTTGCGCCGGAGACGGAGCGGGGGCCTGCACGGCCGGAGCGGGCTCCGGCGCCGTTCGCCGGGCGAGGAGCCCGATCCGGGGGTCGAGGAGCAGGATCAGCACGAACGGGCTCACCACCGCGAGGAGCGCGGCGAGACCGAGGAGGCTGCGTCCGATCCTGTTTCCCACGCCCGTCCCGTCCCGGCCGCCCCTCAGGCGGCAGCGCCCTTTGGCGGCACCGCCCACCGCGCCGCACTATGCGCGAGGCGGGATGGAGAAAGCGTCAGTAGCGATGACGGAGTGGGCGCGGTGGTTGGGGATAGCGGGCACGGCGGCCCGCCCCGGCGGCGGCTTGACCGGGCCGCGCGGCCGGCCCCAGGGTCGGTGTCCGTCGCCGGAGGATGCCATGCGGTTGATCTTGCTTGCCGTCCTCGCCGGGCTCGGGACCCTCTCCCCGGCCCGCGCGGATCCCTGCGCGGCGCTGGCCGGCCGGTTCGTGACCGTGACGGGTGCGGCGATCGCGGGCCGCAGCGGCGCCACCGTGGCGTTCGGGGCGGCGGATGCCGACCTGATGCTCCTCGATTGCCGCGCGCCGGGCCGGGTGATCCTGCGCTCGCGCTTCGCCGAGCCGAACCGGTACACCTTCGTGCTGGTGGGTCTCGCCGCCCGGGCGCTCGCCGGGGCCCGCCCGGAGGAGGCCGAGGCCCTCGCCCTGGCGCTGCACGCGGCCGCGCGGCGCGCGGGCGGCGCGCAGGCCGGGCGGGCCGGGCCGGTCGCGATCACCTGCTCGGCCGAGCCCGCCGGGGAGTTCCGGACGAGCTGCCTCCTGCGCCGCGTCGCCGCCCGGGCCCGCCCGCATCGGCCTGCCGCCTGACCCCCGTGGGGCGATTTCCCGCCGGACGAAAATGCTGTAGCGCTCGTCCCATGCCGCTTTCGTCCACCGCCGCCCCGGGACCTGCCGCGTGAGCGACGGCACGTCCCGGCTGATCCTCGTCCTCGCCGCGGGGGGCTTCGCCAGCACCTTCGCGGGGCGCACGGTCGAACCGCTGGTCGGCGTGCTGGCGCGGGATTTCGCGAGCCCGCCCGCCACGGTGGCGCTCCTCTCCACGGCCTTCGCGCTGCCCTACGCGCTGATCCAGCCGGTCCTCGGGCCGGTGGGCGACGCGCTGGGCAAGGAGCGGGTGGTGGTCGGCTGCCTCACCATCCTGACCCTCGCGCTGGCGGCGAGCCTCGCGGCCACGGACATCCGGATGCTGTTCGGGCTGCGGGTGGTCGCGGGGGCGGCCGCCGGCGGGGTGATCCCGCTGGCGCTCGCCATGATGGGCGACCGCATTCCCCTGGAGCGGCGGCAGGTGGCGATCGGCCGCTTCCTCGTAGCGGTGATCCTGGGCCAGCTCATGGGCTCCACGGTGTCGGGGCTGGTCGAAGGGCTGATCGGCTGGCGCGGCGTGTTCGGCCTCGCGGCCGGCGTGGCGGCGGCGGGCTGCGCGGCCGTGCTGCTGGGCTTCGCGCCCGCCCTGAGCGCGGCCGGCGGGCGCTTCGCTGTCGCCCCCGCCCTGACGCGCTACCGGGCGATCCTGGCCAATCCGCGGGCCCGGGTGCTGTTCGGGGCGGTCTTCGTCGAGGGCATCGCGATCTTCGGGATCTTCCCGCACCTCGCCCACCTGCTCGAGGCCCGCGGCGAGGGCGGGCCGCGGGAGGCCGGGCTGGTGCTCGCGGGTTTCGCCGCCGGGGGCCTGCTCTACGCGCTCCTCGTCGGCCTCCTCCTGCGCTTCCTCGGCCAGACCCGGATGCTCGCGGTGGGCGGGGCGGTGGCGGGCGCCGCCCTCCTGACCGTCGGCCTCGCGGGTGCCTGGACGCTCGACGCGGCGGCGCTCGTCGCGCTCGGGCTCGGCTACTACATGCTGCACAACACCTATCAGGTGCAGGTGACCGAGGTGGCGCCCGGGGCGCGCGCCTCGGCGGTGTCGCTTCACGCCTTCTCGTTCTTCTGCGGGCAGGCGCTCGGGGTCGCGGTGGTGGGCGCCGGGCTCACCGCCCTCGGCCAGTTCGGGGCCCTGGCGCTCTGCGCGGCCACGATCCTGGCGCTCGGTCTCGCCACCGCCTGGCGCCTCTCGCGGCCCGTGCAGGGGCCCCTGCCGCAGGGCGATCCCGAAGTGGATCGGACGGTGAACGGGCGATGAACAAAGACCTGAGCGACCGGCGCGAATTCCTCGACTGAGCGAAACGGGGAACCCCACCGCCGCCTCGCCCGTTGTTCTGCCAGAATCGGAACGATTGCGAGGAGACACCATGCGCAAGATCGCGCTTCTGTCCGCCGCCGTGCTGTCGCTCGGCACCGTCGTGACCGCCAGCGCCCCGGCGCAGGCCCGGGACGGCTACGGCTATGGCTACGGTCGCGGCTTCCAGGGCCGGCCCTACGCGGGCGGCTACGGCTACCGTCACGAGCGTCGCGGGCTCTCGACGGGCGCGGCGGTCGGCCTGGGCGTCGCGGGTCTCGCGGCCGGCGCCATCGCGGCCGACGCGGCCCGCCGCAACGGCTATTACGGCCGGCTCGCCTACCGCGCTCCGGCCTACGGGTACGGCTACGAGGATTACGATTACTGATCGGCACGAAGCCGGATCATGGATGCGGCGGCCGGGCTCGTCCCGGCCGCCGTTTCCGTGCGCGTCGTCCGGCTTCACTGTCCTTAGCCGACGACACCGAGGCGTGTCCGCCTCAGGCCAAGCCCCCTTTTCCGGACGACTGAAGCGGCAGCGGAAGGAGATCCGGACAAGGGGGATTGGATGTTTCCGTCTAGCCCCTGGCGCGGTAGGGCGGCACGCCCTGGTCTGGCAGCCAGAGGGATTTCGGCGGTTCGCCGGTCTGCCAGAACACGTCGATCGGGATGCCTCCGCGCGGGTACCAGTAGCCGCCGATGCGCAGGAAGCGCGGCTCCAGCAGCCCTGCGAGGCGCTTGCCGATCGCCACGGTGCAATCCTCGTGGAAGGCGCCGTGGTCGCGGAAGCTGTGCAGGTAGAGCTTCAGCGACTTCGACTCCACGAGCCAGCGTTCGGGCACGTAGTCGATCACCAGGATGGCGAAGTCCGGCTGGCCGGTCACCGGGCAGAGCGAGGTGAATTCCGGCGCCGTGAAGCGCGCGAGGTAGTCCGTGTCCGGATGCGGGTTGGGCACCCGGTCGAGGGCGGCCTCTTCGGGCGAGCGGGGAAGGGCGGAGATCCGCCCGAGCTGCAGGGTATCCTGCGTCGATTCCTGTGTCATGGCCCCGATATAGGCGGGCGAACCGTTCGGCGATACAGGCCCACCCTTCCGGGTGCTTGCCGGGCGTGCCGACTTGGCCGATAAGCCCGGCCTGACGGCACGGCCGGAGAGCTTTCATGACTGCGATCACCAACATCGCCGCCCGCCAGATCCTCGACAGCCGGGGCAACCCCACCGTGGAGGTGGACGTCCTCCTGGAGGACGGCTCCTTCGGCCGCGCCGCCGTGCCCTCGGGCGCCTCGACGGGCGCGCACGAGGCCGTGGAGCTGCGCGACGGCGACAAGGGCAAGTTCGGCGGCAAGGGCGTGCTCAAGGCCGTGGCCGCGGTCAACGGCGAGATCCTGGACGCGGTCGGCGGCATGGATGCCGAGGACCAGGTCGCGGTCGACGAGGCGATGATCGAGCTCGACGGCACCCCCAACAAGGCGCGGCTCGGCGCCAACGCGATCCTGGGCGTCTCGCTCGCCGTCGCCAAGGCGGCCGCAGAGGCCTCGGGCCTGCCGCTCCACCGCTACGTGGGCGGCACGCAGGCCCGAATCCTGCCGGTGCCGATGATGAACATCATCAATGGCGGCGTGCACGCGGACAACCCGATCGACTTCCAGGAATTTATGATCATGCCGGTGGGCGCGGCCTCGATCGCCGAGGCGGTGCGCATGGGCGCCGAGGTCTTCCAGACCCTCAAGGGCGCGTTGAAGAAGGCCGGCCACAACACCAATGTGGGCGACGAGGGCGGCTTCGCCCCCAACCTGCCCTCGGCCGAGGCCGCCCTCGACTTCGTGATGGAATCGATCCGCGCCGCCGGCTACGAGCCGGGCCGGGACATCGTGCTCGCCCTCGACTGCGCGGCGACCGAGTTCTTCAAGAACGGCGCCTACGTGTACGAGGGCGAGGGCCAGACCCGCGACCCCGAGGCGCAGGCCGCCTACCTCGCCAAGCTCGTGGACGCCTACCCGATCCGCTCGATCGAGGACGGCATGGCGGAGGACGACTGGGCGGGCTGGAAGGCCCTCACCGACCGGGTCGGCAGCCGCTGCCAGCTCGTCGGCGACGACCTCTTCGTGACCAACGTGACGCGGCTCTCCGAGGGCATCGCCAAGGGCACGGCGAACTCGATTCTGGTGAAGGTCAACCAGATCGGCTCGCTCACCGAGACCCTGGCGGCGGTCGATATGGCCCACCGCGCCGGCTACACGGCGGTGATGTCCCACCGCTCCGGCGAGACCGAGGATTCCACCATCGCGGACCTCGCCGTCGCGACGAATTGCGGGCAGATCAAGACCGGCTCCCTCGCCCGCTCGGACCGGCTCGCCAAGTACAACCAGCTCATCCGCATCGAGGAGGGGCTTGGGAGCCAGGCGCGTTACGCCGGGCGCACCGCCCTGAAGGCGTGACGCCCGACCATCGCGACCGACGCGCGTCGCCCGTCAGGCCGCCTCCGCGATGCGGGCGCGGCGCAGAACCGCGAGGCTGAGCGCCGCCGCCGTCCCGGCGGCGAGCGCCCCGTAGAGCGTCACGCCGGCGAAGCCCTCCGCCAGCGCCCGCCGCGCCACCGCGAGGGGCAGGCCGGCAGCCTCCGCCGCCGCGAGATCGCTCGCCGCCAGGGCCGCGGCGAGGGAGTCGGGTGCGCCCGCCGGCAGGGCTCCCGCGAGGCCGGCCCGAATGCCGATCAGCAGGACGGAGCCCATCAGGGCGATGTTCAGGGCGAGCGCGATCATCCGGACGCTCATGTCCATGCCCGAGGCCATGCCGGCCCGCTCCACTGGCAGCGCCGCGGTCGCCGTGTTGGTGACCGGCGTGTTGGTGAGCCCGAGGCCGATCCCGGCGAGCAGGCAACCCGGCACCAGCGCGAGGCCGCTCGCGGGGAAGCCGATGAGGGCGAGCCGCAGCAGCACGAAGCCCGCCCCGATGGTGGCGAGACCGAGCGGGATCACGACGCCCGGGCCGTGGCGCAGCAGCAGCCGCTCGCCCAGCGGCGGCACCACCAGCGTCGGCAGGGTGTAGGCGAGCAGGGTGAAGCCCGCCGCGACGGCGTCCTGGCCGAGCCCGGCTTGGCAGTGGATCGGCAGGTAGATCACGAAGGGCCAGAAGCTGAAATTCATGCCCGCCGAGCCGATCAGGGCGCCCGAGAAGCGGCGGATCCGGAAGGCGGCGAGATCGAAGGCCGGCCGCGCCGCGCGGGTCTCGACGGACAGGAAGGCGAGGGCGCTCGCCGCCCCCGCGAGCGCGAGGCCGAGCCCGACCGGATCCGCGGCCCGGAGCGCCTCGCCCCGGATGATCAGGAACACCGCGCAGAACACCGCCAGCGACAGGCTCGCCACGCCCGCGAGGTCGAACCGGACCGCGTGCGGGTCGGCGGATTCGGCCACGCCCGCCCGGGCCAGCGCCAGGGTGACGAGGGCGAGCCCGCCATGGACCAGGAAGGCCCACGGCCATCCGGCCACGGCCGCGATCAGGCCGCCGATCGGAGGTCCGAAGCCCAGGCCGAGGCCGAAGATGATCCCCCACCAGCCGAAGGCCCGCCCACGCAGCGCCCCGCCGCGGAACTGGTGCGAGAGGACGGCGACCTGGCAGGAGAGCATCGCGGCGCCGCTGGCGCCCTGGAGCGCCCGGGCGGCGATCAGGGCCGGGGCACTCGCGGCGACCCCGCAGGCGAGGGAGGCGGCCCCGAAGGCGACGATCCCGATGAGGAAGACGCGCCGGCGGCCGAAGCGGTCGGCGAGGGCGCCGAGCCCCATCAGGCAGGTGGTCATGGCAACCGTGTAGGCGCTCATGACCCACTGGAGCTGCGCGAAATCGGCCCGTAGCTCCTGGCCGATGGTCGGCAGGACCGCCGGAATGCTTGAGATCTCGAGCCCGAGCATCAAGGCGGACAGGCACGCGGCGGCCAGGGCCGCGCGCTCGCGCGGCGAGAATCGGTCGGTCACGATCGATGGACTCCGGATCATGCCGCGGCGTCGGTCCCTGGACCATCCGGGCTCGTCCCGCAGGACGACCCGCGTTGCCGGCCGGCGGCGAGGTGGGACGCCGGGGATGGTGCGACCCTCTCGATCATCATGCAATGTGATGATAGAGGATTTCAGTGACAACCAAATGAGATGATCGGCCTGGCGATGCTCGACGTCGATTCGGTCCGCACCTTCGTAACGGTGGCGGATCTGCGCAGCTTCACCCGCGCCGCGGAGGCGCTGGGGACCACGCAGGGCGCGGTCAGCGTCAAGCTGAAGCGGCTGGAGGAGCGGCTCGGGACGCGCCTCGTCGAGCGCACGCCCCGGCAGGTGCGGCTCTCGGCCCGCGGCGAGAGTTTCATCGAGCCGGCCCGGCAGTTCCTGGCCGCCCACGAGCGGGCCCTCGCCGGCCTGACGGAGGAGCGCCGCCGCTTCCGCCTCGGCATCGCTTGCCACGTCATGGGGCCCGAGGTGCCGGGCCTGCTGGCGCGGCTGCGGGCCGCCGATCCCGCCCTCACGGTCGAGGTGGTGCTCGACACCTCGCGGGTGCTCCTCGACGGGTTCGAGAGCGGCCGGCTCGACGCGGCGATCACCCGCAGCGACGACGATCGCCGCGACGGGGAGGTGCTGGGGCCGGAGCATTTCGGCTGGTTCGCGGCTCCGGGCTTCGCTCACCGGGCGGGCGAGCCCCTGCGGCTCGCGGCATTGTCGCCCGCCTGCTCCGTGCGCGAGGTCGCGACCGGGCTCCTCGACCGCGCGGGCCTGGCCTGGACGGAGGTCTTCATCGGCGGCACCGCGGCGATCGCGGCGGCGCTCTCGGCCGGGCTCGCGGTGGCGCCCTATCCCCGCCGGCTCGCCCCGCCGGACGTGGTCGAGGTCGGCGCGGCGCTCGGCCTGCCGCCGCTGCCCTCCCTGTCGCTCGTGCTGCACGCGGCCCTGTCCGACCCGCGCAGCCGCGACGCGCTCAGGGCGATCGCGGCGGCGTTCCGGGAACACCGCCGCTGAGCGGCCGGGCCGGGCCGATCCGCGGCGCGAACACGACGAGGTTCCCGATCAGCACCGCCGCGACGCCCGCGACCGCGAGCGGGGTGAGCCGGTAGCCCTCGAACAGGACCGACAGCGTGAGCGCCACCACGGGAAACAGCACCGTCATGGTGGCGGCCTTCTCCGGCCCGAGCCGGTGCACCACGGCGAGATAGGTGGTGAAGCCGACGACCGAGCCCGGAATGGCGAGGTAGAGCAGGGCTCCCACGTAGGACGGCGACGGATCGAAGCCGAAGGGCACGCCGCGCAGCGCTGCGACGGCCGCGACCAGCGCCGCGCCGTAGACCATCCCGTAGGCATTCACCGAGGCGACCGCGAGACCGTGCCGCTGGTTGCGGGCGGAGACGAGGTTCCCGGCCGAGAAGAACCAGGTGCCGAGGAGGGCGAGCGCGAGGCCCTGCGCCGTCTCGCCGCTGATCGCGGTGTCGGCGAGGGTATTTCCGAACAGGCAGGCGATGCCGAGAAGCCCGATCACCGCCCCGGCGAGCACGCGCGGCACCGGCCGGCGCCGGTGAAACAGGTAGGCGTTGGCGATGTTGAGGATCGTCGCGGCCGAGAACACCACCGAGACGAGCCCGCTCGCGACGGAGCGGGTCGCCGCGTAGAAACAGGCGAAGTTGCAGGAGAACAGGCACAGGGCCTGCAGCACCACGAAGGGCTGCTGGCGCAGGGGCACGGGCCGGAACCGGCCGGTCAGCCCGAGGCCGGCGAACAGGACGAGGCCCGCCAGAGCGAAGCGGTAGACGATGGAGACCTGGGGATCGACCACCCCGAGCTGGTTGCGGATGGCGATCCAGGTCGTGCCCCAGATGAGCACGGTCGCGGCGTAGAGGAGGGCGGTCAATGGTCGGGCATCCGGGGCCGGCAGGCGCGTCCCCGTCATAGGCGAGAGAAGCAGCGCGGGCTTGCCGGTTCCCAGTCGGGCCGTTGCACATTCCTGGGCTTTTTCGGCCGGTCTCCATTGCCCGCGGCTCGGGGATCGCCTCCTGTGCCGACAGAGGTCGAGTCCGCACCGATGACAGAGCCGCATCCCCACGTCCGCGACGTCCTGGCCCGCACCGGCGCGACGCTGGTCCGGTCGGGCATGGCCGGCCGCGGGCTCGCGCTCGCCGAGTGGCACAACCGCGACAACCACGCCCGCTACGAGCGCCCGGACCACCACACGCTGAGCCTCTACCTCGCGGGCGGGGAGGGCGTGGTGCGCGAGGACGGTGCCGTCTCGGGCGGCGGGCCGGACAAGCTCTGCCTGCTGCCGGCCGGCCATGCGAGCCGCTGGCACATCGGCGGGGACCTGCGGCTGTTCCACCTCTACATCGACACGGCGACCCTCGCCGCCCAGGCCGCCGCCCTGGACATCGATCCCCGCCGGATCGACCTCGCGGAGCTGACCTTCGCGGAGGACCCGTCCGCCGCGATGATCGTGCGCGGGGCCGTGCTGCCCCTCGACTGGACGGCGGGCGCGGACCGCATGGCGCTGAACGCGGCCTGCCACCTGCTGCTCCACGCCCTGCTGCGCCGCCACGCCCGGCTCGCCGCCGGCCGACCCGTGAGGGGCGGCCTGGCGCCTGCCATCCAGCGCCGCATCGCGGAGCGGATCGAGGCCCGGCTCGGCGAGGCGCTCACCCTGGAGGCGCTCGCGGCCGAGGCCGGCCTCAGCACCTTTCACTTCGCCAAGATGTTCAAGGCGAGCTTCGGCCTCGCGCCGCACCGCTACGTGGTCGCGCGCCGGATCGCCCGGGCCCAGACCCTGCTCGCGGAGGGGCGGGCGGGCCTCGCCGAGATCGCGATGGCGTGCGGCTACGCCTCGCAGAGCCACTTCACCCGCAGCTTCCGGCAGGCAACCGGCACCACGCCGGGCCGCTGGCGAGGCCGCGCCTGAGCGGCGCTCGGCGTTCGCGCGGCGCTCAGCGCCGACGGATCAGGGCGGCGCCCGGCACGAGACCGAGATCGCGGCCCTCGGCGAAGACCCGCTCCAGGTTGCGGTGGGCGATCCGCGCGTGCTCGCGGGCGATCGCCTCCGCCCGGGCGCCCTCGCGGGACTCGATCGCCCGCAGCAGGCAATGGTGCTGGTCCTGCGCCACCGTCAGGATGTGGCGGGAGCGGGCCGAGCGGGCCTGCACCGGGGCCAGCGCGCTCGGCGAGGCGAAGGGGAGGGCGCAGGCCCGCTCGATCTGCCGGGCGAGGCCGCGGCTGCCGGAGAAATCGACGATCAGGGCATGGAAGCGGGCGTTCTCCGCCACGTAAGCGGGCACGTCGACCGCCTCGCCCGCCTCCCCGACGATCCCGTCGAGGCGCGCGAGGCAGGCCCGCGCCTCCTCGAGGCCGGCGCGGGCCACACCGCGCTCGGCGGCGAGCCGCGCCGCCAGCCCCTCCAGGGTGCCGCGGATCTCGATCGCCTCGAACACCTCCGCCTCCGTGAAGGCCTTCACGGAGAAGCCTCCCGAGGGGATCGCCTCCAGCAGGCCCTCCTCCTCCAGCCGCACCAGCGCCATCCGCACCGGCGTGCGCGAGACGCCGAGTTCCTCGACCATCTGCAACTCCGGCACCCGCTCGCCCGGCGCGAGATCCCCGCGCAGGATCAGCTCCCGCAGGTCGAGTTGCGCCTTCAGGGTCTGGGAGAGCGCCCGCTCGCCCTGCCGCGCCGTCGCCGCCGACATCGTGCCTCCCTCAGCGGTCGGGCGTGTCGAGCACGAGGCGCCCGACCGCTCGCGACACGCAGGTGCAGAGTTTTGCGCCCTCCGCCTTCTCCTCGTCGCTGAAGAACACGTCCCGGTGGTCGACCTCGCCCTCGATGCCGAGGATCGGCAGGGCGCAGAGCCCGCACTCGCCCCGGCGGCAATCGGCGATCATCGCCACGCCCGCCGCCTCCAGGGCGTCGAGGAGACTCTGGTTGTCCGGAACCGCGAGGTCGAGGCCGAGCCGCGGCACCGCGACCCGGAACGGCTCCGTGGCGAGGCGCCCGCCGCTGCCGAAGGTCTCGAAGCGCAGGGCCTCCCGCGGCCGGCCGCTCGCCCGCCAGGCGGCCTTGGCGGCGTCGAGCATCCCGATCGGCCCGCAGAGATAGAGTTCGCCGCGCGGGTGCAGGGCCGCGATCTCGGCCGGAAAATCGACCCGCGCGCCCTCCTGCGTGACGAGGAGGCGGAGCCGGTCGCCGATCCGGTCGCGCAGCTCCTCCGCCAGGACGAGGTCGGCGCGGCGGCGCGCTGTATACAGCACGCGGAACCGGGCGCCCGCCGCGGCGAGGGCGAGCGCCATGCCGTAGATCGGCGTGATGCCGATGCCGCCCGCGACCAGCAGCGTCTCGGGCTGGGCGCGGCCGAGGGGGAAGTGGTTGCGCGGGCCGCCGATGCTGAGCCGCGCGCCGGGCGCGAGCCCCCACAGATAGGCCGAGCCGCCCCGGCTCCGCGGCAGCCGCTTCACCGCGATGCGGTAGCGCCCGTCCGCGCAGGCTCCGACCGTGGAGTAGGCGCGTTGGTCCGGCCGCTCCCCGGCCATCACGGCGACCAGGAGGTGGCTGCCGGGCTCGGGCGGGACGAACGCCGATTCCGGCGCGATCTCGAACAGGCGCACGTCCGGCGCGAGATCGCGGTGGGCGGCGAGGCGGGCGCCCTGCCAGGAGAGGGGGGCGGCCACCGGCCTACTCGGCCGCCTGCCGGGGCGCGGGGGCCTCCTCGGCCAGCATCGCGTCGATCTTGCGCCGCGCCCAGAGGGCGCCCGCATCGATGTTGAGGTTGTAGAACGGCATGCGGGGGTTTTTGTCGATCGCCCGCTGCTGCGCCTCCAGCACGGCCGCGTCCTGGTCGTAGAGGCCGGTCCGCTCCGGGTTGGCGTGGGCGCGCCGCACCGCCTCGGTGAAGTCCGCGTCCTCCGTGCGGAAGGAGCGCACGAAGTTCCAGAAATAGTGGCAGGAGGTCTCGCTCTCCGGGGTGATCGCCGCGAGGAAGAACCCGTTCACGCCCTGCGAGCGATCGCCCTCCGGTGCCCCGGTGCCGACCGGCGCCACCCCGACATCGCCCGCCACCACGCAGGGCGCCTCGAAGCGGATGATCTGCCAGCGGTCGACGAGGCCGGGCCGGCCGAGGTTGCGCGCCCAGAAGGGCGGTGGCTCGATCCCGCGCATCCAGCGGGTCACCGTCACGCAGCGGCCCGAATGGGTGGTGTCGAAGGGCGTGTCGGTGATCTCGTCCTGGCCGATGCTGCCCGCGTGCACGTAGGTCTCGTGGGTCAAGTCCATCAGGTTGTCGACGACGAGGCGGTAGTCGCACTTGAGGCCGTAATAGGTGCCGCCCTCGCCGACCCAGTCGGTGCCGTCGTTCCAGTGGAAGTCCGGGATGGCGGCCGGGTCGGCGAGCGCCGGGTCGCCCGGCCAGACCCAGACCAGACGGTGGCGCTCCGCGACCGGGAAGGCGCGCACGCAGGCCGAGGGGTTGATGGTCTTCTGGGCCGGCATGTGGGTGCAGCGCCCGGCCGGGTCGAAGACGAGGCCGTGATAGCCGCAGACCACCTCGTCGCCCTTCAGCCAGCCCAGCGAGAGCGGCAGCAGGCGGTGCCAGCAGGCATCCTCCAGGGCGGCGACCCCGCCATCCTCGCGGCGGTAGAGCACGAGATCCTTGCCGCAGACCGTGCGGGCGGTGAGCGACCGGGCGATCTCGTGGCCCCAGGCGGCGGCGTACCACGTGTTGAGCGGGAACGGTCTGGCGTCGGTCATGCGGTTCCTCCTGCGATTCGCGGCTTCTTGGATTCAGAATGTATACAATGTGGGGAGAGGGGCAAGAGGAAAGCGCTGGCTCACCCCTCCGCGCACGGCCATCCGGGGATCATGCGAGGCACGTCTCCCCACTTCCGAGAGAGGGCGGGGGTGAGGGACGGACGGTTCAGCAAGAATGCTGAACCGTGCCGCTGGCAGCGTGACGTTCGGAGTTCAATCCTGAAGCGTCCGTCCCTCACCCCTACCCCTCTCCCACTCGGGAGAGGGGATCCCGCGTGAGCTCGACCAGCGTCGTATGTCGTTGGATCGGCGCTTTCCGCAGGCCGACACGCATTCAGGATGGCCTCGCATTGTCCCCGGACAGCCGTGCGCAGAGGGCCAAGGGTCCAAGCCGCCAACGCCCGGCCGTGAGGCTTCCTTAACCATCCTCCGCGCAGGATCCCCCCATGGTCGTCCGTCGCCGCGCCCGCGCCCTGATGCTGCCGCTTGGCCTCTACGCCGCCTCGATCCTGGCGGTGGGCTACTTCCTGCGCGAGGCCGAGAGCGGCAGCCGCGGCCTCGAAGCCAAGCGCGCCCTCAAGATCCAGGCCTACACCCTCCAGCAGGAGCTCGACGCCGCCAAGACGGACCGGGCCGAGTGGGAGCGCCGCGTCGCCCTCCTGCGCAGCGACCAGATCGACCGCGACCTCCTGGAGGAGCGCGCCCGCCTCGTGCTCGGCCGCGTCCATCCGAACGACGTGGTGATCATCAACCCGTGAGACCGGGCCCTCCGCCGAAGCGGTTCCCAGGCCTCGCTTTCCGGTCCCACGTGCCCTAGAAGGCCTTGGACTAAGGTCGCAGGGCACGGGAGAGGCCGATGGAGTCCGGGAGCAAGGCACGCCGCGAGGACAAGACCGCGAGCAAGCCCCCCGCGAACGCGCCGCAATTCACCCGCGAAGAGGACGGCCACGCCTACCGGGAGATGCTGCTGATCCGCCGCTTCGAGGAGAAGGCCGGCCAGCTCTACGGCATGGGCCTGATCGGCGGCTTCTGCCACCTCTATATCGGCCAGGAGGCCGTGGTGATCGGGGTCCAGATGGCCTCGAAGGACGGCGACCAGGTCATCACCGGCTACCGCGACCACGGCCACATGCTGGCCTGCGGCATGGACCCCAACGGCGTGATGGCGGAGCTGACCGGCCGGCGCGGCGGGTATTCCCGCGGCAAGGGCGGCTCCATGCACATGTTCTCCCGCGAGAAGAATTTTTATGGCGGCCACGGCATCGTCGGTGCCCAGGTCTCGCTCGGCACCGGCCTCGGCTTCGCCAACAAGTACCGCGGCGACGGGGCGGTGAGCCTCACCTACATGGGCGACGGCGCCGCCAACCAGGGCCAGGTCTACGAGAGCTTCAACATGGCGCAGCTGTGGAAGCTGCCCGTGGTCTACGTGATCGAGAACAACCGCTACGCCATGGGCACCTCGGTGACCCGGGCCTCGGCCCAGACCGACTTCTCGAAGCGCGGCATCTCCTTCGGCATCCCGGGCGAGCAGGTCGACGGCATGGATGTCCGCGCGGTGCGCGAGGCGGCCACCCGGGCGATCGCGCATGCCCGCGACGGCGAGGGCCCCTACATCCTGGAGATGCAGACCTACCGCTATCGCGGCCACTCGATGTCCGACCCGGCCAAGTACCGGACGAAGGACGAGGTCGCCCGGATGCGCGAGGAATCCGACCCGATCGAGCAGGTGCGCAAGCGCCTGCTGGGCGCCCACAAGGTGCCGGAGGACGAGATCAAGGCGATCGACGCCAAGGTGCGGGAGATCGTCAACGCGGCGGCGGACTTCGCCACCAACGACCCCGAGCCGGACCCGTCCGAGCTGTGGACCGACGTCCTGCTCGAGCCCGCCCGCGCCTGACCCCTTCCTCGGATCGACAAGAGCACCCATGCCGACCGACATCCTGATGCCCGCCCTCTCGCCGACCATGGAGCAGGGCAAGCTGGCGAAATGGCTCAAGAAGGAGGGTGACCCGGTCAAGCCCGGCGACATCCTGGCCGAGATCGAGACCGACAAGGCGACCATGGAGGTCGAGGCGGTCGACGAGGGCGTGCTCGCCAAGATCCTGATCGCGGACGGCACCGACAACGTCGCGGTCAACACGCCGATCGCCGTGCTGGCAGGGGAGGGCGAGGACGTCTCGGCGGCCTCCGCGCCGAAGCCGAACGGCCAAGGAAACGGCAAGGGCGGCGGCGAGGCCCAGAAGGCGCCCGCGCCCGACATGCAGGCGGAGGGGCAGGCCAAGGCGCCGGCTCCCGCCGCCAAGAGCCCGGACGACAAGCCCGCCGCCCCGGCGGCGCCGGCCGCCATCAGCAGCCGCAGCGCCGACAGGGCGATGGCGGAGATCCCCGAGGGCACCGAGATGGTGACCCAGACGGTGCGCGAGGCCCTGCGCGACGCCATGGCGGAGGAGATGCGCCGCGACGAGGCGGTCTTCGTGATGGGCGAGGAGGTCGCCGAGTACCAGGGCGCCTACAAGATCACCCAGGGGCTGCTGCAGGAATTCGGCGCGCGCCGGGTCGTCGACACGCCGATCACCGAGCACGGCTTCGCCGGCGTCGGCGTCGGCGCGGCCTTCACGGGCCTGCGGCCGATCGTCGAGTTCATGACCTTCAACTTCGCCATGCAGGCGATCGACCAGATCATCAACTCGGCCGCCAAGACCCTCTACATGTCGGGGGGCCAGCTCGGCTGCCCCATCGTGTTCCGGGGCCCCAACGGCGCGGCGGCGCGCGTCGCCGCCCAGCACAGCCACGACTACGCGGCCTGGTACTCGAACGTGCCGGGCCTCAAGGTGGTGATGCCCTACACCGCCTCCGACGCGAAGGGCCTGCTCAAGAGCGCCATCCGCGACCCGAACCCGGTGATCTTCCTCGAGAACGAGATCCTGTACGGCCAGTCCTTCCCGGTGCCGAAGCACGACGACTTCCTGGTGCCGATCGGGAAGGCCAAGGTCCACCGGGAGGGCCAGGACGTCACCATCGTGTCCTTCGGCATCGGCATGACCTACGCGCTCAAGGCCGCGCACGAACTCGCCGAGCAGGGGATCGGGGCCGAGGTGATCGACCTGCGCACCATCCGGCCGATGGATTCCGAGACGGTGGTCGAATCCGTGAAGAAGACCGGCCGCTGCATCACGGTCGAGGAGGGCTTCCCGCAATCGGGCGTCGGGGCCGAGATCGCCGCGCGGGTGATGGTCGACGCCTTCGACTACCTCGACGCGCCGGTCCTGCGCATCACCGGCAAGGACGTGCCGATGCCCTACGCGGCGAACCTGGAAAAACTCGCCCTGCCGACCGTCGCCGAGGTGATCGAGGCGGCCAAGGCCGTCTGCTACCGGTAGGCCGATGGCGGAGGATCCCCGCTTCGAGGCCCTGTCGGTCCCGCCCGACGCCCTGGAACAGGGCGGCGTCGAGGTCCTGCGCGCCGCGGTGGTGGACGGGGCGGTGAGCTTCGCGCTGCGCCGCGCCTTCGAGGACCCGGCCACCTGGGGCCGCCTGCTGATCGACCTCGCCCGGCAGGCGGCGCGGGTCTACGCCCGCGAGACCGAGATCTCCGAGGAGGAGGCCTTCGCGCGCATCCGCGCCGGGATGGAGGCCGAGAGCCTCGACCCCGACAGCCTGAACTGAGGGCGCGCCATGGCCGAGCCCGCCCCGCGCCGCGCCACCTACGCGGATCTCGCAGCGGTCCCGGCGCATCTCGTCGCCGAGATCATCGACGGGATCCTGGAGACGCATCCGCGCCCTCGGCCGAGGCATGCGGTGGCGGCCGGCGGACTCGCCAGCGAGCTCATCCCGCCCTTCGGCCGCGGGCGCGGCGGTCCTGGCGGCTGGATCTTCATGATCGAGCCGGAACTCCATCTGGGACCGCAGGTGGTGGTGCCCGATCTCGCCGGCTGGCGCCGCGACCGGCTGCCGACCGAGCCGACGACCGCCTTCATCGAGACGCCGCCGGACTGGGTCTGCGAGATCCTCTCGTCCTCGACCGCGCAGCTCGACCGCGGACCGAAGCGCCGCATCTACGCGGAGGCGGGGGTCGGCCATCTCTGGCTGCTAGACCCCGCCGACGGCGTGCTCGAAGCCTTCGCGCTGACCGGCGGCCGCTGGCTGCTCAGTGGCACTGTCGGGCGCGGCGAGAGCGTGGCGCTCCCGCCCTTCGACGCCGTGCCGTTTCCTCTCGACGACCTGTTTCCCTTCGATTCTCCGTCCCTCGACGCCCCGGCCGCTTCCACCGAGACCTGACGCGATGCCGATCACCACATCGAACGCCGCCCGCGCATCGGGCCGGGACGTTGCGACGGGCGGGGCGAAGCCGCAGGATCGCGTGCCAGCGCCGCATCGCCCGGGCAGCCCGCGGCCTGGCCGAGGGCCAGGATGGCGGCCGGGTGCCGCGTCCACGACAGCCTCACCGAGGAGGCCGCAGCATGGCTGAGGCCGTCACCCGCAGCGCCACCTACGCGGATCTCGAAGCGGTTCCGCCGCATCTCGTCGCCGAGATCATCGACGGGATCCTGGAGACGCATCCACGCCCTCGGCCGCGGCACGGCGCAGCCGCCGGCGAGTTGTATGCCGCGCTGACGCTGCCGTTCCGGCGCGGCCGCGGCGGCCCGGGCGGCTGGATCTTCGTGATCGAGCCGGAACTGCATCTCGGTCGTCACGTGGTCGTGCCCGACATCGCCGGCTGGCGCCGCGAGCGGCTGCCGGCCGAGCCGGAGACCGCCTTCATCGAGACCCCGCCGGACTGGGTCTGCGAGATCCTGTCCCCCTCCACCATCCGGCTCGATCGCGGGCCGAAGCGGCGGATCTACGGCGAGGCCGGCGTGGGCCATCTCTGGCTGCTCGATCCGGTCAGCGGCGTGCTCGAGGGCTTCGCCCTCACCGGCGGCCGCTGGCTGCTGCTGGGTACCGTCGGGCGCGGCGAGGCGGTCGCCCTGCCGCCCTTCGACGTCGTCTCCTTCCCGCTCGACGACCTGTTTCCCTTCGATTTTCCGCCTGTCGACAATCCAGCCGAACCGCCTCCGACCGAGACCTGACCCGAGACCTGACTCATGCCGATCAACGTGCTGATGCCCGCCCTCTCGCCGACCATGGAGAAGGGCAACCTCGCCAAGTGGCTCAAGAAGGAGGGCGACCCTGTCAAGTCCGGCGACGTGCTCGCCGAGATCGAGACCGACAAGGCGACCATGGAGGTCGAGGCGGTCGACGAGGGCGTGCTCGCCAAGATCGTGGTGCCGGAGGGCACCGCCGACGTGCCGGTGAACGACCTCATCGCGCTGATCGCCGCGGAGGGCGAGGACCCGAAGAGCGTCGGGAGCGGCGAGGCGCCGAAGGGTGGGGCGCCCAAGGCAGCGGCCAAGGAGGAGTCGGCGCAGGACCAGGACCGCACGCCGGGCGGCGGCACCATGGCGTATGCGCGCGTGAACGAGGCGCCGGACGCCGCCAAGGCGGAGGCCGGATCCGCGGCGAAGCCGAACGGCGCCGCGGCGCCGCAGCCGGGCGGGCGGGTCTTCGCCTCGCCGCTGGCGCGCCGCATCGCCAAGCAGGAGGGGATCGACCTCTCCGGGATCAAGGGCTCGGGTCCGCACGGGCGGGTGATCGAGCGCGACGTGCGCGCGGCGGTGAAGGACGGCACCGGCCCGGCGCCGCAGCGGGCCGCCCCGGCCGCGTCCGGCGAGGCGCTGCCCGCCGCCGCGCCGTCCGCCAAGCCGGCGGCCGCCGCCGCCGGGGCGCTGCCGCCGGGCCTGACCGGCGAGCAGGTCAAGGCGATGTTCGAGAAGGCGAGCTACGAGGAGGTCCCCCTCGACGGCATGCGCAAGACCATCGCCAAGCGCCTCGTCGAGTCGAAGCAGACGGTCCCGCATTTCTACCTCTCGCTCGACTGCGAGCTCGACGCGCTGCTCAAGCTCCGCGAGCAGGTCAATGCCGGCGCCGGGAAGGACCGGGACGGCAAGCCGCTGTTCAAGCTCTCGGTGAACGACTTCGTGATCAAGGCCCTGGCGCTCGCCCTGCAGCGGGTGCCGAACGCCAACGCGGTCTGGGCCGAGGACCGGATCCTGAAGTTCCGCCACTCCGACGTCGGCGTCGCGGTGGCGGTGGACGGGGGCCTGTTCACGCCGGTGATCCGCAAGGCCGAGCAGAAGACGCTCTCGACGATCTCGGCCGAGATGAAGGATCTCGCCGGGCGCGCCCGCACCCGCAAGCTGAAGCCCGACGAGTACCAGGGCGGCACCACGGCGGTGTCGAACCTCGGCATGTTCGGCATCAAGGAATTCGGCGCGGTGATCAACCCGCCGCACGGCACGATCCTGGCGGTCGGCGCGGGCGAGGCGCGGGTGGTCGCGAAGAACGGCGCCCCGGCGGTGGTCCAGGCGATGACGGTGACGCTCTCCTGCGATCACCGGGTGGTGGACGGGGCGCTCGGCGCCGAACTCCTGGCCGCCTTCAAGGGCCTGATCGAGAACCCGATGGGGATGCTGGTGTAACGTGCGGCGACCAGAATGCGTGTCGACGTCCTCCGCAGCGCAAAGCCGTGGCTCCTCTCCTCCCCCTTGTGGGGAGGAGGTGGAGGTGGGGGTGGAGCAGGAGGCACCGCTCTCGCTTGACGCGGCACCACCCCCACCCCTGACCCCTCCCCACAAGGGGGAGGGGAATGCCTGCGCTTGCTGCCGCTCACCTGACGGTTCGGTCATGCAGCCAGTAGGGGTTGAGTCATGACGTGGCAGCGATCATCGACCACCTCGGCGACGTCACGCACGAAAGCGCACGCCCGCACCCTGCGCCGCGCCATGACCGAGCCGGAGAAGCGCCTCTGGTGGCATCTCCGGCACCGCCTGCCGGTCGAGGGTTCGCACTTCCGCCGCCAGGTCGCGATCGGCCCGTCCATCGCCGATGTCTGCTGCCTGAGCGCCCGCCTCGTCGTCGAGGTCGACGGCGACCAGCACGGCCACGACAGTCACCTGATCCACGACGCCCGCCGCACCGCGGCACTCGAGGCACAAGGCTTCCGCGTCCTGCGCTTCACCAACGCCGAAGTGATGCGCGCCACCGACACCGTCCTCGACACCATCCTGGCCGGCTTGCCGGCACCCGTCACGGAGCCCTGAATGTCCGACAGCTACGACGTCCTCATCATCGGGGCCGGCCCCGGCGGCTACGTGACCGCCATCCGGGCGGCCCAGCTCGGCTTCAAGACCGCGGTGGTCGACCGCGAGCATCTCGGCGGCATCTGCCTCAACTGGGGCTGCATCCCCACCAAGGCGCTGCTGCGCTCGGCCGAGATCTTCCACTACATGCAGCACGCCAAGGATTACGGCCTCTCGGCGGAGAAGGTCGGGTTCGACACGGCGGCGATCGTGAAGCGCTCGCGGGGCGTCTCGGCGCGGCTGAACGGCGGCGTCGGCCTGCTGCTCAAGAAGAACAAGGTCGACGTGATCTGGGGCGAGGCGCGGATCGAGACGGCGCCCAAGGGCAACGCGGCCGGCACCGTGGCGGTCGCGGAGTCGAAGCGCGCCGAGGCGCCGAAGGGCGCCAAGGGACCGGGCACCTACCGGGCCCGCCACATCATCGTGGCGACGGGCGCGCGCCCGCGCGTCATCCCGGGGATCGAGCCCGACAAGACGCGGATCTGGACCTATTACGAGGCCATGGTGCCGGCGGCGATGCCCAAGAGCCTCCTCGTCATGGGCTCGGGGGCGATCGGCATCGAGTTCGCCTCCTTCTACCGGACCATGGGCGCCGAGGTGACGGTGGTGGAATTGCTGCCGCAGATCCTGCCGGTGGAGGATGCGGAGATCGCCGGCATCGCCCGCAAGCGCTTCGAGAAGCAGGGGATCCGGATCCTCACCGGCGCCAAGGTCGCGAAGGTGGAGAAGGGCAAGGAGTCGGTCACCGCCACGGTCGAGGCGGACGGCAAGAGCCAGCAGATCACCGCCGAGGTGCTGATCTCGGCGGTGGGCGTCGTCGGCAACATCGACAATCTCGGCCTCGAGGGACTCGGGGTGAAGACCGGTCGCGGCATCGTGGTGACGGACGGGCTCGGGCGCACGAACGTGCCGGGGATCTACGCGATCGGCGACGTCGCCGGCCCGCCGATGCTGGCCCACAAGGCCGAGCACGAGGGCGTGCTCTGCGTGGAGACGATCAAGGGCCTGCCCACCCACGCCATGGACAAGGGCAAGATCCCGGGCTGCACCTATTGCCAGCCGCAGATCGCCTCCGTGGGCCTGACCGAGGCCAAGGCGAAGGAGCAGGGCTTCGACATCCGGGTCGGCCGCTTCCCCTTCGTGGGCAACGGCAAGGCGATCGCGCTCGGCGAGCCGGACGGGCTCGTGAAGACCATCTTCGACCGCAAGACCGGCCAGCTGCTCGGCGCCCACATGGTCGGGGCCGAGGTGACGGAGCTGATCCAGGGCTACGTGGTGGCGATGCAGCTCGAGACCACCGAGGAGGACCTGATGCACGCGGTCTTCCCGCACCCGACCCTGTCCGAGATGATGCACGAGAGCGTGCTCGACGCCTACGGGCGGGTGATCCACATGTGAGGATCGCCCCCGCCGGGACGCTCCCGGGGAGCCAGGGTTGTCGCTGGCCCTCTGCGGCTGGTCCGAAGGCCGTCCGCATCACGGGCACCGGCGGACGAGACGGAACTCCGGCCGGGAGCGGGCCATGCGGTGCGCAGGAGAGGAAGCGCTGCCCTCGGCGTGATCGGATGCGCGCCCTCGCCGGGAAACAAGAAGGGCCGCCTTTGCAAGCGGCCCCGGAGTCGAGGGAGGAAACGCCCGTGTTGGGCGAGGGTCGGTGTAGGCCCGCCCGTCCCCGACCGCCGTGCGCGAGCGCACACGACCGGCGCGACCGCCCTCAGTCGCAATCCTCCCGGCGAACCGTCTTCGACTCGCCCCTGTCGTTCTCCTTGTGGACCGTGGTGTGCGAGCAGCCACCCCGGCGCTCGACGACGGTCCCGGCCCGGTCCGGACCGGTCGCGGCGTGGCCGACGCCCGCCCCCACCGCGGCACCGACCGGTCCGCCCACGGCCGCACCCGCCGCCGCGCCGGCCGCAGCCCCTTCCTCCGCCGCATAGGCCGCCGAACCCATCAGGGTCATCGCCGCCAGCAGCATGACACTCCGCCTCATGGTGCTCCTCCTGGTCCTGCGAGCGGGAGGCAGGGGTGCCGCGCCGCTGTCGGGCTCGGAACCGTTCTCCGGCCGGTTCCGTTCCTGCCCCGATCGAAGGAGACCGGGATGCGGCGCAGGCGTGGATGGGCGGCCAAGGTTCTGATCGCGTGGTTCGGGATGATGGCGGCCACCGCCGCGGTGAACAGGATGAACGCCGATGCGGGCGAGCGGGGACTCGCCGCCGCCCCGGCCGCAGCACCGGTCCCGGGCGAGGCGGGACCGTCCCGGAAGCGCTCGCGATCCTCTCACCCGCGCGGGGACGCGGGCCGATGAGGCATCCGGGCCTCCGCCCGCCCCTCCTCGCACCACCACGGGTTTAGAACCGTTCGCTTTCGCGGCAACCCGCCACTCTTGATTGCGGCCACGGTCCCGGTAAACGCCGGGGATCCCGGCCTGCTCACTCGGTCCGCCGCGCTCCGGCTCCGCGAACGACTGGCAATGGCGGCAGGGCTCGTGGCGACGGGGCACCTTGGACCAGTTCTCCCGGCTGTTCCCTGTGACGCTCAGTGGGTCGAGTGGTCACGAGAGGGTCAGCGCGGCGGAGAACAGGAACCGCGTCGCTGGCTCATGGCCCACCCACCTCCTCGGCAGGCCTCCCGCGCATGGCCCGGAACGGCCCGCCGTCGCCCCGCGGGCGCGTGCCGCCGGCCATGCGCCTCGGCGCTCCGGTCGGCTGATCCGAGGCGCCGATCGCGGCAGGACGGGTCGCGGCGAGAGACGTCGAGGAACATTGTCTTATGCCGGGAAATTGGTCGCGCCGAACGTCCTGGGTGACCCATGCCCGGGAGTCGTCTGGTCATCCCGGGAGATCCCCATGCACCGTCGCGACTTTCTCACCAGCATGCTCACCGCCACGGCCGCCCTCGCGGTCACGCGCACGGCGGTCGCCCAGCCGGTTGCGGCCGGGGCCATCCCGACGCCGGTCTACCTCGCCATGGCCACCAAGGGCGGCCTGTTCCTGGAGACCACGGCCCGCGACGCATTCGCCAAGACCGGCAATCCGCGGGTGAAGCGGTTCTCCCGGGCCGAGGTGGTCGAGCAGGTCACCCTCGCCAACAGGATCGACGCCGCCACGGGCGGCGCGCCCGCCATGGCCGGCCGCGGCCCGGCCGGTCCCGGCGGCCTCGTCGGCGGTCTGGTGGCGGCCCCGCTCGCCGTCGCGGGCGGCGTGGTCGGCGCGACCGCGGGCGCGGTCGGCGGCGCGCTCGGCGTGCCCCCGGGCGGCATGACGTCGGACGAGCAGAAGGCCCAGATCATGGCGCAGCTCAGCGGCCTGCAGCCGGGGCCCCAGTACGACGCCCTGTTCGTCAACGCCTCGCTCCAGAGCCACCAGGAGGCGCTGGCGATCCACGGGGGCTACGCCCGGACCGGCGAGGATCCCGCCCTGCGGCGGATCGCCCAGGGCGCCCTGCCGCTGATCCACCTGCACATCTCCCAGCTCTCGCAGATGCAGCGCCGGATGGGCGGTCCGCAGGGCTGAGACCGGGGGGCGGCCGGCCCCGTGCGGGCGGCCGCCGCCCGCACGGCTCACTCGGGACGGAGACCTCCGGATGACGACCAAGAAGAGACCCGGTGCGGATGACGGCGCGCCCTGCGGCGAGCGGGATTTCGGCGATTCGGCCGGGGAGGGCGGCGGCGGATCCGGCCTCGACCGGCACGAGGTCGGGGACGACGTCCCGCTCACCGATCATCCCCACAACCCGCTCGACGACGTGATGACGCCCCCCGCGACGAAGCGCGACGCGTGAGAGTGCTGCGGGACGCCGTCAGGACTTCCCGCCCCGCACCAGCCTCAGGACGGCGAGGCCCGGCGGCAGGTCCGGGGGCCGCGGGCTCGCGTCCAGGTCCACGAACCGCGCCTTGCACACCGGCACGCAGGGATTGCCCGGGCGCCGGGCCGGGCGCCACGGGCAATCGAAGGCGATCCGGTCGAGCACCTCGTCGAGGGGGCGATCCGGGCCGAACTTCGCGGCGAGCCGCGCCAGCCGGTAGGAGCCCTGCCGGTGCGGACAGAGCGGGCAGGCGACCCGGACCACCACGTAGGGATAGCCCGCGAGGTCGCGTGGGCCCGGCCCGTCAGGCATCGCCGCGGCGGCGGGGGCCGCCGAGCGAGATCAGGCGGCTGCGCTCCCGCGTGCGCCGCTCCGCCTCCATGAGATCCGCGAGCGCATCCGTGATCGCGCAGCGGAGGGCGAGGTCCGGATCCCCGGCGGCCCGCGCGAGGTAGGCCGCCGCGATCTCCTCGATCGGGGACGAGCGAGGGGCCGGAGCCCCCCGGGATGCCGATGCCTTCGCCACGGGCCCTCCTGCCGACTCACATTGGAACGAAACAGGAACACGCCACGAGCCGGGGGGTTCGGTCAAGGGGATCGCCCGGCCCGGGACGGGTGTGGACGAACCCTCCGATCCGGGCGCGGCGCCCGCGTGCGCCCCGGCACGCCGCCCCGGAGCGCGGGATGGCATGGTGACGACATCCTGATGGGCGGCACCGAGGCCACCCGACAGACCACATCCGTCAGACGCCCTCGACGCGCTCCGAGCGGGTCGGTTCCACAGAGGAGTTCACCATGATCAAGCGCTCGCTCGCCACCGCCGCGGTCTTCAGCGTCGGGCTGGCCTCCGTCGCCCACGCGAACCTCACCCTGAGCCCCTCCGCCGCCGTGACGCCGGCGTCGGTCGCCGCGCCGGTGGTGGCGCAGCCGGCGCCCGCCCGCCCGGCCCCGCGCTACGCCGAGGTGAAGACCCTGGCCCCCCTGACCCAGACCGACGCCGACGAGCGGGCCGAGCCCGTGCGGCCGGCGCCCCGGGTGATCGACCTGCCCCGGGCCGACGCGTCGAGCCAGAGCTACGTCTCCCCGCCCAAATCCGCCTCCCTCTCTACCCAGCCCCAGCGCGTGTCGCAGGCCGTGCCGGCCGCCGAGGTGGAGCCCGCCGTCAGCGAGGCGGTGCCCGCGCCCGCCCCGAGCCGGGTCGAGGCGCCCGCCCGGGAGGTGGTCCAGGCGCCCCCGCCGGCCCCCCGCAACCCGGCTCGCCCCGCCGGCTACCGCAGCGCCAAGTGGGACGGCGGCGGCGGCGCCACCTGGAAGACCGGCAAGAATGCCTACGGGTTCGAGGGCTCCTTCGGCGGCTGCCGCTTCGCCGGGTTCAGCGGGCCGAACGGCTTCAAGCTCGACCGGATGTGCCGCTGAGCCCGTCCCGACGACGAGAGACCCCGCCCGGCGCGAAGCCGGGCGGGGTCTCTCGTCGTCGGGGTGTCTCGACGGTTCAGGCGGCCCGGGCCGTCGCCCGCAGCCGATTCTCGTTGCTGGCCGTCGGCAGGACACCGCCGGCCCGGGGCGTGAGGCGGTCCGCGGCGACCAGGACCAGCGAGGCGTTCACGGCGGCGGCGGCGAGGAGGGCGAGAGCGAGCATCGATCGGGTCCCGAGGAACGTTGTGCGATGCACCCATTATGGCACCGCACCATCGCGTTGGTATACCACATTCCAACTGTCGGGCATGCGTGTCGTGCATGGGCGGCGGTGCCAGCCTACTCCTCCGACCAGAATTCCGCGCCGACGGGTCCGCCCGAGGGACGATACGGATCGAACCGGACCGCGCGCCCGGCGCCGCCCGACCAGGAGCCCCGCTCCCAGGCCTCGGGCAGGTCGGCTGCGTCCTCGATCTCGGCCGGGCGGCGGGCGAGGCGCGCCCCGTGCCCCGGCCGGGCCGCGACGAGGCCGCTGCCGCCGCCCTCGATGACCACGTGGGTGTGGGCGAGCCCCTCGCGGCGGACGAGGGCGAACAGCGTCGCGGCATTCCTCACCCGCAGGCGGACGCAGCCATGCGAGGCCGGCCGGCCGATCTGGCGGACATGGCCGGACCCATGGATGGCGTGGCCGGCCTGGGTGAAGAAGATGGAATAGGGCATCGGCGCGTCGTCCCACTCCTTCGAGAAATGGGTCGCCTCCATGCGGAAGGGCCGGAACGAGCCGCTCGGCGTCTCATGGCTCGGCAGGCCGGTGGAGACCGGCCAGACGTAGCGCTCCCGTCCGTCCACGCTCACCACCATGCGCTGATCGGCCTTGTCGACCCGGATCGTCACGTCGGCCAGGGCGGGGCAGGCGGCCAGGACCGAGACGAGGCCGGAGAGCAGGGCGGGCAGGAGAGGGCGGTGCGGGCGCATGGCTGACCTTCTGGAGTGGCCGCGATGCTAAGGTTTCGGGTCCGAGCCCGTTCCATGCGGCCCGCGCAGGGCCGAGTCCGGCGCCCTCGTTCGGGCCGGGCGATTCAGGGGTTCCTAACCATGGCGCGGCAAGGTCGCCGCGGCCGCCGTTCCCTGTGGCACCTTGCGGTCTCCGAAGGAGAGCCTCTCGTGTTCGTTCTCATCGCAGCCGCCCTCGGCGGCGGCATCGTGACGGCAGCCCTGGTCCATCCGCACGGTGTCGGCTGGGCGCTGGCCGCGGTTCCGTTCGGCGGCAGCGCCGCCGCCCTGGCGGCGGGCGTCGCCCTGGCCCTTCTGCGCGGCCCGGCCGCCGCACAGGACGGCGTCGACATCCAGGCCGACATCGACGCCCAGACGGACGCGATGGTGGCCTCCCTCCGCGAGGCCGCCGCCCGGGGCCGCGCGGAGGCGCCGGCAGCCGAGGAGACCGGGCGGCGCGACGTCGCCTGACCACCGGCCGCGGATGCGGCGCGGCGCCGCTCAGGCGGCGCGCCGCGGTGCCAGAAGCGCGGCGAGGGCGGTCCGGCCGTACAGGATCGCCGCCAGGAGCACCGGCCAGGTGAAGACCGCGATCGCGGCGGGCAGGGACCAGTGCCAGCCCACCACGGCGCCGAGGATCCCGGCGACGGAGCCGAGGTAGCGCAGATAGAAGACCGGGATCGCCAGCAGGAAGGCCACGATCCAGGGCAGGCCCAGGACCTGGATCAACCCGGCCTGGACCGCCAGCAGGTTGGTGACCCCCATGACGAGGAAGACCCCGAAGGCCAGCTTCTGCTGCATGTGCGTCTCCCTGTGGCCGATTCGCGCGCGGTCGCCGTCTCGGGCGACAGAGCACGGATGGCGCGCCGGGGCAATCGGGCGGGGTCGCGGCCGTCTTGCGGCCAAGCGTCCCCGCCGGTCGTGCTGGACTTCCGTGAACCGGAAGCGTGTCTTTAGGGTTGTGGTGAGGGAGGGGCCCTAGGCTCGTCCGCTGGAGGCTCGGCCATGGCGATCACGGGTCGGTTCAATTTCCGCAGAACCCTGACCGGCAAGCTGGTGCTGCAGGTCGAGGCGGTGCGCCCGGGCTGGTGGCCCTTCGGGCGCACGTCGTCGCCGGGTCACGTCTGGCGCGACGCCACCATGACGGACTTGGCGGCGATCGAGCTGCAGCCGCTGCTCAACCTGCGCGGCAATCCCGGCTACACGCCGCGCAGCCCGGTGATCTTCATGATGCATCCCGACAAGCCCGCGACGCCGCCGAGCGCCGAGGTGGTCACCCTCGCGGCCCACCGCGCCGCCGGCCAGGGCGGCTGAGAGGGGATCCCCCGGCCGTGCCCGCTCAGCCCCCCGCCAGGGCGACGAGCAGGCGCGCCGTCGCCTCGGGGTCGCTCACCATGGCGTCGTGTCCGGTCTCGAGCACGGCCCAGTTCCAGCCGGGTTGCTGGCGAATCCACGCCTTGACGCCGTCGAGGGTCGGGTAGCGGGGGCTGTTGCAATCGACGTAGGTGCGCGGCAACCCGTTCCCGAGCGGATGGCGCAGGGTGAGGGGGCTCTCGTAGGTGCCCAACGGGTGCGGCGTCAGCCTTCGGGCGAGCCAGGCCGCGTCGGCGGGATCGAACACCCCGAAGGCCTCCGGCGGCGGGGCGGGCAGGCTCACGCCCCCGCTCGGCGCGGCGGCCCGGCGCCGCGCCGCCACCGTCTCGGGGGACAGGATGTCGAACGGTGCCCGGCCGGGCTCCACCAGCAGCGCGTCGAGATAGACGAGGTGCCGGATCCGCTCGGGCGCGGCGTCGGCGACGCCGCTGATCGCGAGGCCGCCGAAGGAATGGCCGACGAGCACGACGTCCTGGAGTTCCTCCGCGACGAGCACGCCCGCCACGTCCTGCACGAAGGTGTCGAGGGTGATGGCGCGGGACAGGAGGTGGGCCCGCTCGCCGAGGCCCGTGCAGGTCGGGGCGAGGACGCGGTGCCCCGCCGCGCGCAGGCGGTCCGCCACGCGCCGCCAGCACCAGCCCCCGTGCCACGCCCCGTGCACCAGAACGAAGGTCATCTCCTCGGCCACATGCCCCTCCCGGCCTCGACCCGACCCCGCGATTCAAGCGCGGAGGCGGGGCGGGCACAAGCGGGGTGGTTCACCGCCGAACCCGCGTCGCGCCGGGCGGTGCGCTGGCGGATCACTCCTCCTCGGTCGCGGGCACGGCGCGGGCGGCGAGCAGGCGTTCGAGGGACGCGAAGGCGCGTTGCGCCTCGGCGGTGCGGCCCGCCGCGCAGGCCGTCTCCGCCGCCTGCGTCCACAGGAGCAGCTGGTTGAACGCCGCCTGGCCCGGGGCGGACCCGACGCGGGCGCGCCGCGCGACCTCGGCCGCCATCGCCACGCGCACGCCGTGGCCGGCCGTGCCGCACAGGTCGGCCCGCGCGGGAAGCGCCGCCCGCGAGACCGGCGGCGCGCTCAGCATCGTCATCCAGAAGGCCAGGGTCGCGAGCCCCAGGGCCGCCAGTGCGGCCCCGGCCGTCGCGTGCAGCCGGGATCCGGCCTGCGGCCCGGGTAACACCCGCGCCACCACCGCCGGCGCATCCGCCACCTCGGCGCAGCAATGCGTGTAATGGATCGATCCGTCGCAATGACGGTGCGGCCAAGCATGGTGCATGGGTCGCCCCTTGTCACGGGCAAGCGCGACAGTGTTCTGCGTCGCCTGCGATCGGCGTCTTGTCGAAAATTACGGCCCGCTCGATGGGAAAGATGTGAGATAACGCACAGGGCGGCCTGATCCGGATGCGTCATCCTTGACCAATACCGGACGTGATTCTGTCAATTCTTCCAGCAGAGTGGGATCCGGCATGCCGCCGCGGGCGTGCACCCGTCCGCGGCATCTGCTAGGGACGGCGGCAGGTTCTCGAAGGCCCTCCATGCATGCATCTCCCGACGACGCGACCCGGATCGCCAGCGGCGTTCCCGGCCTGGACACCATCCTGGGCGGGGGCTACGCGGCCAACCGCGCGCACCTGATCGAGGGCCGGCCGGGCTCGGGCAAGACCACGCTCGCCCTGCAATTCCTGAGGGAGGGGGCCCGGGCCGGGGAGACCTGCCTCTACATCACCCTCTCGGAGAGCCGCCGCGAACTCCTGAACGTCGCCGACCAGCACGGCTGGGCTCTCGACGGGATCGAGATCTTCGAGCTCGTGCCGCCGGAACTCTCGCTCGACCCGTCCCAGCAGCAGAGCCTCGTCCATTCCTCGGACCTCGAACTCGGCGAGACGATCCGGATGGCGATCGCCGAGATCGACCGCATCAAGCCTCAGCGGGTGGTGCTCGACAGCCTGTCGGAGATCCGACTGCTCTCGCAGGGCTCGCTGCGCTTCCGGCGGCAGGTGCTGGCCCTGCGCAGCTACCTCCTCATCCACGACACGACCGCGCTCCTCCTCGACGACATCACCTCCGAGCAGGACGACCTCAACCTGCACAGCCTCTGCCACGCGGTGCTGCGGCTGGAGCAGCTCGCGCCCCTCTACGGCGGGGAGCGGCGGCGGCTGCGGGTGATCAAGATGCGGGCGACGGCCTTTCGGGGCGGCTTCCACGACTTCGTCATCCGCCGGGGCGGCGTCACGGTCTTCCCGCGGCTGGTGGCGGCCGAGCACGGCCACCCGTTCCCGGAGGAGCGGCTGACGAGCGGCCTGCCGTCCTTCGACGCGCTGCTCGGCGGCGGGCTCGACCGGGGTACCAGCACGATGCTGCTGGGGCCCTCCGGGGTCGGCAAGTCCTCCACCGCGCTGGCCTTCGTGGTGAGCGCGCTGGCGCGGGGCGAGCGCGCCCTGATCCTGAGCTTCGACGAGGTGTCGAGCGTGCTCAAGCGCCGGGCGCGCGGCCTCGGCATGGACATCGAGCCCTTCTGCCAGTCGGGCCTGCTGCGGATCGAGCAGATCGATCCGGCCGAGGTCTCGCCGGGCGAACTCGCCGCCATCGTCCGCGAGGCGGTCGAGGGGGACGATGCCCGCGTCGTGCTGATCGATTCGCTCACCGGCTACCACAACGCCATGCCGGAGGAGCAGTACCTGCAACTCCAGATGCACGAGATCCTGACCTACCTGAACCAGCAGGGCGTCACGACCCTGCTGGTCCTGGCCCAGCACGGGCTGGTCGGCCAGATGTCGGCCTCGGTCGATCTCACCTATCTCAGCGACACGATCGTGCTGTTCCGGTTCTTCGAGGCGGTCGGAGCCTTGCGACGGGCGATCTCGGTGGTGAAGAAACGGGTCGGACCGCACGAATCCGCGATCCGGGAACTTCGCATCGAGAGCGGCGGTTTGCGGGTGGGCGCCCCGCTCTCCGCCTTCCGGGGCGTGCTCACGGGCATTCCGACCTACGAGGGGGATGTCGGCCGCCTCATGGCCGATCGGGACGGTGATGATAGAGAGTGATCCGCCGGTCCTGATCCTCGCCCCCAGGGGCCGCGACGCGGTCGTGGCCCGCCAGATCCTCACCGAAGGCGGGCTGACGACGCGGCTCTGCACCGGCCTGCCCGACCTCGTCGCGCAGCTGGAGGAGGGGAGCTGCGCGGTCGTGACCGAGGAGGCGCTGCGGGACGCCGACCGGCGGGAGCTCGCGGCCCGGATCGCCGGCCAGGAGCCCTGGTCGGACTACCCGTTCGTGCTCCTGACCCTGCGCGGCACGCCGCCCGATGCGCGGCTGATGGAGGCGCTCGGCAACGTCACGCTGCTGGAGCGGCCCTTCCACCCGGCGACGCTCGTCACCGCGGCGCGCTTCGCCGTGCGGGCGCGGCGGCGCCAGCGGGAGACCGCCTCCTTCCTCCGCGAGCGCCAGCAGACCGCCGAGCGCCAGACCCTGCTGATCCGCGAACTGCACCACCGGGTGAAGAACACGCTCGCCACCGTCCAGGCGCTCCTCGGCGCCTCGGCCCGCTCGGCCACCGGCGTCGACGAGTTCTACCAGAGCTTCTCGGCCCGGGTGATCTCGCTCGCCAAGACCCACAACCTGCTCACCGACGATTACTGGCAGATGGCCTCGCTCCAGGAGATGCTGGAGAACGAACTCGGCCCCTACAACGACCCGGAGGGGCGGCGCATCGCGCTGGACGGCCCCCCGGTCGACCTCACGGCGGATCTCGCGGTGCCGACCGGCATGGCGATCCACGAGCTCACCACCAATGCGGCCAAGCACGGGGCGCTCTCGGTCCCGGAGGGCCGCATCGCCGTGCGCTGGGGCGTCGAGGCCCGCGAGGGCATCCGGCGCCTGCGCCTCGACTGGACCGAGCGGGGCGGACCGCCGACCCGCGCGCCGACCCGCCGGGGCTTCGGCTCGACCCTGCTGCAGCGCGTGCTCACCATGCAGTGCGGCGCCGATATCGGCTTCGACTTCGCCCCGGCCGGCCTCCACTTCCGGATGGAGGCGCCCCTGGTCGAGACCCGGACCGTTCCGCAATACTGAACCTGCCCGGACCGTCGCGCAGACGTCCCGGACGTGGAATAGGGAGGGGCGGGGCCGCGCGGCGCGGCTTCCTCAACGGACGAACACGCGGGGGGGATCGGATGGACGGTCATGTCTACGGGGCGCTGGGGCAGCCCGGCGTCGGTGTCCTGATGGCGATCGTGATCGGGGCGCTGGCGGGTTGGCTGGCGGAGAGGTTCACCTCCTCCACATGGGGCTCCTCGCCACCATCGTGCTCGGCATCATCGGCGGCGTGGTCGGCAACGTCCTGGCCGCGCAGCTCCACATCCCGGTCTACGGCTTCTGGCGCAACCTGATCTCGGCGACGATCGGCGCCGTGATCGTGATCACCCTCTACCGGGCCGTGCGGGGCCAGCGCTCGACCTATTGAGGCGCGCGCCGCCGCGCGGCGGCGCGTCACGCCCCATTTGCCCAAAGGGCGCCGAGTCCTTAAGTCGGGATCTCGGCGCCCCGGGGGTTGGGCGCCGTGCCCGGATCACCCATGGCCGTCGTCCTCGATCTCCTCGCCCACGACACCCGCCCGCGCCACCCGGAGAAGGCGCACCGGCCCGACCAGCCGATCCAGCGCAAGCCCGACTGGATCCGCGTCAAGGCGCCGGGCTCACCGGGCTGGGCCGAGACCAACCGGATCGTGCGCGAGCACGGGCTCGTCACGGTCTGCGAGGAGGCGGGCTGCCCCAATATCGGCGAGTGCTGGGAGAAGAAGCACGCCACCTTCATGATCATGGGGGATACCTGCACGCGGGCCTGCGCCTTCTGCAACGTGCGCACAGGCCTGCCGCAGGCCCTCGACGGCGCCGAGCCGGCCCGGGTCGGCGACGCGGTGGCGCGGCTCGGCCTCTCCCACGTGGTGATCACGTCCGTGGACCGGGACGACCTGCGGGACGGCGGCGCGGCCCATTTCGCCGCGGTGATCGCGGCCATCCGGGCGGCGAGCCCGACGACCACGATCGAGGTGCTGACCCCCGACTTCCTGCGCAAGGACGGGGCGCTCGACATCGTCGTGGCGGCGCGGCCCGACGTGTTCAACCACAACCTCGAGACGGTGCCGTCGAAATACCTGACGGTCCGTCCGGGCGCCCGCTACTTCCACTCGATGCGGCTCCTCCAGAAGGTGAAGGAACTCGATCCGCAGATGTTCACCAAGTCGGGCATCATGGTGGGGCTCGGCGAGGAGCGCAACGAGGTGCTCCAGCTGATGGACGACCTGCGCTCGGCGGAGGTGGACTTCCTCACCATCGGCCAGTACCTGCAACCGACGAAGAAGCACCACCCGGTGCTGCGCTTCGTGCCGCCGGACGAGTTCCGCGCCTATGAAATCACGGCCTACGCCAAGGGTTTCCTGCTGGTCTCGGCGACGCCGCTGACGCGCTCCTCCCACCATGCGGGAGCGGATTTCGCCCGGCTGCGACAGGCCCGGCGCGACCGCCTCGCCACCGCCTGACATGCCGAGCTTCCGCACCACCCGCACTGTCCGCCATAGCCCGGACGACATGTTCGCCCTCGTCGCCGACGTCGAGCGCTACCCCGAATTCCTGCCGCTCTGCGAGGGCCTGCGCGTGCTGCGCCGCCAGCCGGGCGAGGACGGGGTGGAGATCCTCGTCGCCGAGATGAGCGTCGGCTACAAGGCGATCTCCGAGCGCTTCACCACCCGGGTGCAGCTCGATCGGGCCAACCGGCGCATCGTCGCCGAGTACATCGACGGCCCCTTCCGCCACCTGGAGAACCGCTGGACCTTCCGGGAGGCGCCGAACGGGGGCTGCGCGGTCGAGTTCTACATCACCTACGAGTTCAAGAGCCTCGCGCTCGGCCTGCTCATGGGCAAGATGTTCGACCGCGCCTTCCGCAAGTTCACGGACGCGTTCGAGAGCCGGGCGGACCGGATCTACGCGCGGGCGTGAGCCACCCTCAGGCGGCCCGCACCCCCTCCAGGAAGCGGGTCACCTCCGCCCCGAGGGTCTCGGACTGGCGCGAGAGGTCGCGGGCCGCGGCCAGCACCTGCGCGGCCGCCGCCCCGGTCTCGTCCGCGGCCCCCGCGACGGTCTCGATCGTGGTCATCACCGCGCCCGTGCCGGTGGCGGCCTCGGCAACGCCGCGGGCGATCTCCCGGGTGGCGGCGCCCTGCTCCTGCACCGCCGCCGCGATGCCGGTCGCGACGCCGCTGAGTTCGCGGATCCGCGCCGCGATGCCGGCGATCGCCGTAGCGGCCGCGCCGGTCGAGCCCTGGATGCGCCCGACCTGCCCGGTGATCTCCTCGGTGGCCTTGGCGGTCTGGTCGGCCAGGGCCTTCACCTCGGCGGCGACGACCGCGAAGCCGCGTCCCGCCTCGCCGGCCCGCGCCGCCTCGATCGTGGCGTTGAGCGCCAGGAGGTTCGTCTGCCCGGCGATGCCGCGGATCATCGCCACGACCTCGCCCACCGTCCCGGCCGCCGCGGTGAGGTCCTGGACGAGGGTGGCGGTCGCGCCGGCCTCCTCGGCGGCCCGCCGGGCGAGTTCGGCCGATTCGCCGACCCGCCGCCCGATCTCCTCCACCGAGCCGTCGAGCTGCTCCGCCGCGGTCGCGACCGTGCCGACGTTCCGGGCCGCCTCGCCGGCCGAGGCCGCCACGGAGGTCGAGCGCGAGGCGGTCTGCGCCGCGGTGCCGGCCATGCCCTGCGCGGTCGCCTCCAGCTCCGTCGCCGCCGCCGTGACCGCCCCGACGATGCCGCCGACCGCGCTCTCGAAGGCGTCCGCCGTCCGGCGCGTCCACACGCGGCGCTGCTCCTCGGCCTCCGCCCGGGCGACGGCGGTCTCGGCCTCCAGGGCCCGGGCGCGGATCAGGTTGTCCTTGAAGACCTGGACGGCCTGCGCCATGGCGCCGATCTCGTCCCGGCGCCCCATCCCGGGGACCGTCACGGCCGCGTCGCCCTCGGCCAGCCGCACCATCGCGCCGGTGAGGTGCCCGAGTGGCCGCGTGACGCGCCACAGGGTCGCGCCGCAGAGGCCCAGGCAGAGCAGCACCGCGAGCCCCAGCAGGGCCGCGTAGGCGAGGAAGGCGCGGCGGGCGTGATCCGCCTCGGCCTGCGCCGTGTGCAGGATGTCGTCGAGGGCCGTGCTCGCCACTGCCGCCACCGCATTGAGCGCCGGCGTGACCGTGTCCCGCCAATGGTCGATGTCCAGGGTGGGCAGGCCGCCGGTCGAGACGCTGCGGATCAGCGCCTCCCGCTGGCTCTTGAACGGATCCGCGAAATAGGCGGCCTCGCCGCGCGCGATGGCGGCGCGCAGGGCCGGGGAAGCCGTGAGGTCCGCCTCCGCGGCGCGGACGACCTCCCAGGCGTAGGCCATGCGGGCCTCCATGGTCTGAACGGTCCGCGCCTCCGCGTCCCGAAGGGGTCGCCGCTCCGCGACCGCGCCGTTGAGCGTCACCGCCAGGGTGCCGCCATTCGCGCGGGCCGACCACGCCATGGCGCGCAGCAGGATCGCCTGCGAGAGGCCGGGGGCGAGACGCCGGATCTCGGCATCGGTGGCGGCGGAGGCGGCCTCCAGGCTGTCGAGCAGGCGCCCGCCGGTCGCCAGGGCGCGGGCGGGCAGGTTTCCGTCGCGGCCCGCCACCGGCTTGGCGAGGTCCGCGTCGATGATCCTGCGCAGATCCGCCATCGCGGCGGCATCGCCGTCGAGCCGCCGGAGCGCCTCGCGCAGGCTCGGCACGTCGAGGCCGCGCAGGATCGCCGTGGCGGTGCCGAGCGCCTCGTCCACGGCCGCGCGCCGCGTCGCGATGCTGCGCAGGTTGCCCGCGTTGCGCTCGTCCGGAAGGGTCAGCGCCACCGCCGAATCGCCGCGCTCGCTGCGCAGATTGACCAGCGCCGCGAACAGATCTCGATTGAGCGTTGCGTAGGCGGCCACGGATTGCGCGGCGACGTCCGCGTCGCGGTTCACGATCAGCGCCCGCAGGCACAGGCAGACCACCAATGCCGTCATCAGCCCTCCGGCCGATAGCAGCAGCGAGCGGATCGAGATCGTCACGAATGGCTCCATGTCGTCGCGGAACGACATGGATCAGACAAGTAAATTATTTGATAAACTGACTGTCATGGACCCGTTATGATCCGTAAGGGAACCGCTGCACTCCGCTTCTCGATCCACAAACTCCCATCATTCGCGGCAACCATAGTGCAAGAAAAGGTGAGATGTTTGAAATATCGCCCTGCGCGGCCCCATATGTTGCGCAATAAAACTTCCCTGGTCCCGTGAGAATGCGGAAACGGGGCGCCACCGAGGGCTGTTCCGGGCAGGATCTCACGGTCGTTCGACCCCGCCCTTCGCCATGCCGCGCCCGATCCTGCGGTGACGCGGTGGTACGCTTCTCCGGGCCGATGCGCGCGGTGCGCGCGAGCCGTTTTCGAGGCGGGATCCGATGCCCGATGATCGCGCCGGTCCCTCACGTCCCGAAAGGCGCCGGACTCCTCCGGCTGGGCCGAGACCAACCGGATCGGGCGTGCGCCTCAGGCGGCCCGCCCACCGTCGAGGCACCACCCGCGATGTCCACCAAAGCCTGTTCGCCCTCGCGCCGGATGCGGCACGCTGCGGTCGATCATTTCGAATGTCCGATATCAAGCCCGAGGTTTCGGATTCTGGGCTCGGCGAGCTTTCGAGAACGGAATCACCGCCCGTCGAAAATGACCGGTTGTGTCACCACCCGGATGCATCGATCTCGGCCATGACGAAGTCGATGAACGTTCGTGCCAGCAGGGATATCCTCGTCTTGCGGGCCGAAATCAGGTAGATTGCAACCTCCTTCTTCGGTTTCACGATCCATTGCGGAAGAACACGCCTGAGGCGACCGGCCGCGATGAGGCTGTTCACGGAGAATGTTGGAAGGAGAGCGATGCCGCCGGATTCGGTGGCGCTGATCAGCGCATCGGAATTGTTGATCACCAATCTCGGGTTGATCCGCACGGCGACGGATCCCCCGTCCGAATCGAGGCGAACGTTGTGCCGGCAGCCGATCTCGTCGGGGAGGAAGACGTGGTGGCCGGGGAGGTCGCCCGGAACCGCCGGCATCGGCCCGGATCCCACCGCCATCACGAACACGTAGTTCAGCGGCCCGATCTTCCGCGCAACATACTCCTGTGGAGGATTTGACGTGACACGAAGCGCCAAATCATACGCTTCGGCCGTGAGATCGGCGATCCCGTCGCTGAGATCGACCTCAATGGTCACATCCGGGTGCGCCGCGATGAACCTGACGACGAGGGGGGACAGCAGCACGCGTCCGAGGGTCACGGGCGCCGTGACGCGCAGCCGGCCCCGAGGGGTCCCGGCCATGCTCCGCGCCGCGCTCACCATGGTCTCCGCCGTGAGGGCGAGATCGCCGGCATACGCGTAGATCAGGTCCCCCGCCGCCGTCAGGCTGAGCGCGCGCGTCGTCCTGTTGAACAACACCACACCCAGGTGACGCTCAAGGAAGCCGATCTGCCGACTGACCGCCGACGGTGACAGGCCGAGGGTCCTTGCGGCACCGGAGAAGCTGCCTTGCACGACGACCTGCCTGAACATCAGGACCGCTCTCAGGATGTCAGCATTCTCGAGCATGGGACGGTCCGCATCCCTTCGCTCGCGGGCCCGGACGGTGATCGGCTCGTCCCGCGGGCCGCGTGGCGTGGCTCCGCGGCGGCCGGCCGACGCGCACGCCCTCACCTCTGCGAACCCGACCGAGCGCGGACACGCCGGTGCTCCGTGGCCGATCCCAGGGCGTCCATCGTCCGGTCTCCCGAGCGGGCCGGCGCGGCCCCCGCGAGGCCGGACCGCTCCCGCCGGAGCACGTGCCGTGCGCTGACCGACCGCCGAGCGCGTGTCGCGCACCCGGCGGCTGGTCGGCAATCTGTGAGCAGTGCGCAAAATCGCTTTGCCGAGTTTGCATATTATCGTCCCCGCGGATCCGACCTACTCTCCTTTCGCTGCGTCATCCAGCAAGGAGCACTCGGTTGTGGATCCGCGAGATCGCCAAGCGGGGTACCCTCAGGGCCGGCGTCAGCGTCGGTTTCGTGGGCTTCTCCCGGAGGATCGGGCCGGCATCGATCGACTGGGAAGGTTTCGACGTCGATTGCGCCCGCGCCGTCGCCATCGCGGTGTTCGATGATCCGGGCCGGATCGATTTCATCCCGCTGCGTGCCGCCGACCGCTTCCAGGCTCTGCAGGCCGGCATGATCGACATCGGTCTGTTCAACGCGAGCGCCACGCTTCAGCGGGAAGTCGGGCACGGCATCGCCTTCGCCCATCCGACCCTCTTCGACGGCGAGCGCCTGATGACGCGGGTCCATGCGCCGCCGGCTCCTCGCCGCGGCAGCCGTATCGCGGCGATCCGGGGCTCGACAACGCGGCATAATCTCCTGCGCTACATCGATACAAACGGCCTCGGCTGCGAAGTGCTTGAATTCGATACACCCGACGAAGCGCGAGATTCCTACGTTGTTGGACAATGCGATTACTACTGCCTTGATCGCTATCTCCTCTATGGCGAGCGAACTTTGTGCCCCGATCCCGATCAGCACGTCATTCTGGATGATGCGGTCTCGTACGAGTACATGTCTCCAGCAGTTTCCACGCGAGACCCATCTTGGCATGCGGCTGTCGCCTGCGTCGCCCGGACCCTGATCGCGGCGGAGGAGCTCGGGCTACACCGCGCGACGGAATGGGCCGCGGCGTCCCGCGACCGCGCGGTCGACGCCTACATCCGGGCGACGCGGTTGGCCGCGGGACCGCTCGGCCTCCAGCCCGATTTCGCGCTCCGCATCGTCTCGCAGCTCGGAGATTACGGCGAAATCTTCGCGAGAAACCTCGGCGAGCGATCCGCGCTCCGGGCGCCGCGATGCGAGAACGTCCCCCGATCTCGGGGCGGCCTCCTGTTCAGCCCCGCCTTCCTGTGAGGTCCCCGCGTGCTTCATCGATCCGCAAGCGCCACCACTCGGGCCGGTCTCGTGGAGTACGCGGTCGCGATGGTGATGTCGGGAACCATCGGGGCCTTCGTCCTCGAGAGCGGTCAGTCTCCGGTCAACGCCGTCTTCGCGCGTTGCATCATTGGCACACTCGTGATTTCCTTATACATCTATGTCACGGAGTCTCATAAGTCGATCGCGATCAGCAATCGCAATATCATTCTGACGATAGTTACCGCATCTTCAATCGTTGCAAATTGGATATTGCTGTTTTCTTCTTATCGATATGCACCGATCGGTTTGGTGACGATCATCTATCACGTTCAGCCCCTGCTTGTTTTCTTAGGAGGCACGATCTTCTTCGCAGAGCGAATGGAAGCCATGAAGGGTGCCCTTCTCGGGACCGCGTTCCTCGGCGTCGTCCTGATCGCCACCTCGAACGAGTCGGGCAGCGGCACGATCGGGAGCGGCACCGTCCAGGGCTACGCGCTGGCCCTCGGCGCCGCCCTGTTCTACTCATGTGCGACGCTGGTCGGCAGGCGCTTGCGCGGCGTTCCGGCCCCGGTGACGACTCTCGTGCAGATGCTGCTGGGAACGGTCGCTCTCGCACCGCTGGCCGACTTCGGCTCGCCCCCGACTACCCCGAAGCAGTGGCTGTGCCTCCTGACGCTCGGCGTCGTTCACAGCGCTTTCATGTATATTCTGATCTATTCTGCATACAAGAAACTTGAGTCTTGGCAAATCGCCATTCTTAGCTTCATTTATCCGCTCATCGCGCTCGTCGTGGATTTTATTTATTTCAATCGAGAGCCCCGTGCGATTGAAATCATCGGCAGCATTCTCATCATCTTCGCCAGTCTGACCGTATCTCTTCAACGAGTGAAAGGGGCAAACTCGTAGTTCTTCGTGGAGCGATCCGCTCCGCATCACCCAACTGGTCCCCTCGACGAGGAGTTCACGATGCTCACAATCCCGAGTCCAACCCCTGCCGCATGGCCAAGGCCGAGCGGACGCCGCATCCCATCAGGGTTCGGCTACCTGGAATCGTCCCGCTTCGACGCTGAAATCGTCAAGGATCTCCTGACGGATGGGCATCGGGACGGCAAGGTACTGTACATCCTGCGCGATCGGCTGAGCACGAGCCTGTGCGACCGGGTGATTCGAGCCTTTCACGTCATCGCGGACTCCGGAAGGAACTCCCGCCCCGATGATGGTTACGTCAAAGCGCAGCAATTTGGAGCAACGCAATTTGCTAAGACGGGCCGCGACTACATCTTGGACGTGTCGGCGAATGTTCCCGTCATCCTCTCCCTGCTTGACGCCCTGACCCATGACGAAGCCCTGGCACTGCTTCTGACGCGTGACCTGGAAGAGGGCCTCCTGGCGCATGGTCTCCATTTCGGCCCGGCGCAACACAAAGGATGTTTCGCGGCCTCCGCGACGTTCCGCCAATGGCTCGACAACGGCAAGATGTCGCTGATGCCCCACGACGACGTCGCACAATTGGCCGTTGCCCGACGCGATGGTTTCGAGATCGGGACCGTCCGGACTGTTCTGGCTTACAACGCCTGCCTGCGGGCGACCGGGGAGGGCGGCGCTCTGACGGTGTGGAATCTCGAACCGAATGATGGCGACAGGGCGGCATTCGGGGTCGAAGAGACGGGCTATCCCTACCCGCCGGAGCAACTCGGGGACGTCGCGCAGTTCTCCGTGACACTCAACGCGGGCGACGTTTACTTCCTCAATGCCAGTTTTCTCCACGGCGTCGAGACCGTCAGGAACGGCGAGCGCGTCACCGCGGGCCGCTTCATGGGACTGTCTCGCCGCGAGAAAGTGGTGCACTGGACATGAACGCGATCACGGACGCCGCCAAGCGACTGGCCGCCCAGGGCTACGCCGTCATTCGGGGAGACCATCTGCTGCACGCCGTCGAGGAACGACTGCGCACGACCGGCGCACCGATGCCTGCGGCCGCGGCGGCCCCCGGACTTTCCCGGCTTCAGCCATATTTCGCGTATCTTGAGGAGGATCCATATTCACCGGGCCGTCGGTTCCGCGCTTACGCCCAGTGCAGGAAAATCAAGGGTTCGCAGATCACATATGGCCATTTCGAAGACTATATGCAGACACCTGACTACAATCCCGATACCGGTGGGATTGTCCGCTCCTACCCGCTCATCGACGCCCGCGTGACCTCAGATCCGGTTTTCAATGCGCTCATCGAGGCGGATGCGGCCCTGGTCGATGCTTACGGCCGGGTGGGCGATCCCTGGCAACTGACCGTGGGCGTTCACCTGTTCCGGTACGGAGCGAGCCCCGATCGCCCCGCCTACAGTTCGCCGGTCTGGCTTCATCGCGACGACGAGGATGTTGTCTTCGTTCACCTGATCAACCGGTCGGCAAACATCATCGGTGGCGACAGCATCATCGCGACGGATGCGCGATCGATCGAGAGGGTTCTGACGCTGCGGGCCATCGGAGACACCCTGGTCGTCGATCATCAGAAATTTCATGCCGTGACGCCGATAGGGTGCGAGGCTCCGGAGCACAACGGCCAGGATGCCAGCAGTTTCCGCGATATCATACTTGTTACTTTTCAGCGCAGGAGAGATTCTTGACTGCTGATACGGCCGGTGTTGCGATCGTGACGGGCAGCAGCGGCGGCATCGGCCGAGAGATCTGCCGCGCGTTCCTGAACAGGGGATACCGCACGGTCGGATTGGACATTGAGGAGAGCACGCCCGGGACCGACCTCGGGCACTATTTCTCTAGAGCCGTGGACCTGTCGGATCCGCAGCGGGTCCAGCACGCCCTCGACGGGATCGCGTTGGCCCCTCACAATGTGCTGGTGAACTGCGCTGGCATCAGAGAAATTTGCAATCTAGAGGATCTCACTCTGGATTTATGGCAGAGAGTCATGACGGTCAACGTGACCGCGCCATTCCTGCTCTCGAAAGAATTCTTCCGGCGGCTTACGATGGACGGCAAGACGGGCAACATCGTGAACATCGCCTCTGTCTCCGGCCTGCTCGGTGAGCCGAAGCGGACGGCCTATGTCTCGTCCAAACATGCCTTGATCGGGCTGACGAAGCAACTCGCCATTGAGTTCGGAAGGGCCGGCATACGCGTGAATGCCGTCTCGCCAGGCATCGT
Organism: Methylobacterium sp. JK268; assembly: GCF_054052225.1. Classification (NCBI taxonomy): domain Bacteria; kingdom Pseudomonadati; phylum Pseudomonadota; class Alphaproteobacteria; order Hyphomicrobiales; family Methylobacteriaceae; genus Methylobacterium; species Methylobacterium sp. JK268. Next base: position 171,159 of record NZ_JBSVZN010000012.1, read on the forward strand.
CAGAACCCCTCTGACAGAGGCATATTACTCCGATGCCGAGACGATGAGAAAGATCAAATCGGGGCAATTTCTATCAATGGATGGCCATCCCGCCGATGTGGCATCGGCCGTGATGTTCCTTGCCGAGAGCAGCTCGCGCTTCATCACGGGAGCGACGCTGTGCGTGGACGGTGGTTGGACGATCGGCAAGCAGCTGTGACGCGGCTCCGCCGCCGCCACACGGGCCCAGCCTTCGAAGCGGGCCTCTCCCCGTCATGGGCCATACCGATGCCGTCTCGAGCACCTTGTCCGATCGGACCGGGCGGCCCCCGCCTCCGGATGCGCCGTCCGCCCGGGGGATCCCGCTACGGGGCCCCGTGACGCCCCCCCTCACACCTCGGTCAGCGCCGTCTCCAGCAGTCCCAGCGCATCCTCGACGGCCCGGCGGCGGACCTCCGCCCGGCCGAGATCGCCGTAGCGGCGCTCCAGGTGGTGGGCGGTGCGCCCGGCCGTGACGAGGCCGAAATGCACGAGGCCCACCGGCTTCGTCGCGGTCGCGCCGGAGGGACCGGCGATGCCCGTAATGGCGAGCGCCACGTCGGCGCGGGAATGGGCCAGCGCCCCGTCCGCCATCGCGCGCGCCACCGGCTCGCTCACCGCGCCGTGCTCCGAGATGAGGCCGAAATCGACGCCCAGCACCTCGGCCTTGGCCTCGTTCGAGTAGGTGACGAAGCCGCGCTCCACCACCGCGGAGGACCCTGCCACCTCGGTGAGCAGGGCCGCCAGCAGGCCGCCGGTGCAGGATTCGGCCGTGACGATGCGGGAGCGGCGCTCCCGGTAGGCGGCGATGATCACGCCCGCACGGGCGATGAGGCCGGAATCGGTGATCACGGGGGGCCCTCCTCAGGCGGCGGGCAGGCGGAGCGTTGCGGCGGCCTGGGCCGCGAGCCCCTCGGCGCGCCCCACGAAGCCGAGCCTCTCCGTCGTCGTCGCCTTGATGGAGACGGCGCCCACGGGCACACGGGCGATCTCGGCGATGCGGGCGCGGATCGCCTCCCGGTGCGGGCCGATCCGGGGCTGCTCGCACAGGACCGTCACGTCGAGGTGGTCGATCACTCCGCCGCGCGCCGCCACCCGGGCCACCGCATCGGCCAGGAATTGGTCCGAGGAGGCGCCGCGCCAGCGCGGGTCGCTCGGCGGGAAGTGCACGCCGATGTCGCCGTCCGCCAGCGCGCCCAGGATCGCGTCGGTCAGCGCGTGCAGCACCACGTCGCCGTCCGAATGGGCGAGCACGCCGCGATCCGCGGGGATCCGCACGCCGCCGAGCCACACGCCGTCGCCCTCCGTGAAGGCGTGCACGTCGAAGCCGGTCCCGAGGCGGGTGACGAGGGTCATGGAATCTCCTGGTACGCGCGAAACCGTGCGCGATGATGCCTCGGCGCCGGGCAGTGCGGCACTCCCCGAAACTGCATCGGCCCCTTGAGCCTGACGCGGGGGAGCGTCAGCCCCCGCGAAGGCCCGGTCCGCCTCGTCGAGGTCGGAGGCCTGCGTGATCTTGCGGTTGCGCAGGTCGCCGGGGAAGACCGCCACGGGCAGCCCCGCCCATTCGGCGAGCGCACCGTCGTCCGTGAAGGCGTCGAGCCCCTGCGCGGCGGCGCGGCGATGGGCGTCGCGCAGGACCGCGAAGGCGAAGGCCTGCGGCGTCTGCACGGCCCGCAGGCGCTCCCGCGGCGGCGTTTCCCGCACCACCTCCTGCGCGTCCACCACCTTGATCGTGTCCGTGACCGGGATGCCCGGCACCGCGGCGCCGTGGGCGCGGGCCGCCGCGACGGCCCGGTCGATCAGCGCCGCGTCCACGAAGGGGCGGGCGGCGTCGTGCACGAGGACGATGGCCGGCGCCCCCGCCCGGTCCAGGGCCTCGAGCCCCGCCCGCACGGAATCCTGGCGGGTCGCCCCGCCCGGCACCGGCGGGAGGAGGCGGGCAGCCTCCTCCGGCGCGAGCTCGGCGCGGCACGTCTCGTAGAAGGCGGTCGCGTCGGGGGCGATCACCACCTGGATGCGGGCGAGGTCGGGGTGGCGGGCCAGGGCCGCGAGCGTCCGGGTCAGCACCGCCTGCCCGCCGACGCGGCGATACTGCTTGGGCGTGTCGCCGCCGACGCGGATGCCGCGGCCGGCGGCGACGACGACCGCGGCGATGTCGGACATGACCTGGATCCTCTCGAGGACGGGACCGCACGGCCCGACGGAATGCGCGTCTCCTAGAGCATTTGCCGAGGAAGAGGAAACCGGCGCGGGCGGACGGGGCCGACAGGGCCGGCGCCCTGCGGTATGATGTGCGCCGCAGCATGAAATCGGCGCTCCGCCCAGCTTCTCCGCTTGCGCGCGGCCGGCTTTTGGCTACTTGTTGTGCAGAATGAAGATTGACCATTCTTTGAGCGGCCGGGGGGCCGGGAACCGGGTGCCAGCGCTGCCGACGGAACCGGGAATCGGCCCGGGGGTGCTGCTGGCTCCCCTGTCGGGCGTGACCGACCTTCACCTGCGCCGGATCGCGCGCCGGCTCGGCGCCACGGCCGTGGTCTCCGAGATGGTGGCGGCGGAGGATTTCGCGCGCGGCACCGCCGAGGCGCGCCTGCGCGCGGAGGGGGAGGGGGTGCTGCCGCATGTCGTGCAGCTCGCCGGCTGCGACCCGGGCTGGATGGCCGAGGGCGCCCGGCTCGCCGAGGCGAGCGGCGCCGACGTGATTGACGTGAACATGGGCTGCCCGGCCAAGACGGTGACGGGCGGGGAGGCGGGTTCGGCGCTGATGCGCGACCTCGACCACGCGGCGCGGCTGCTCGCCGCGGTGCGGGGGGCGGTCTCGGTGCCGGTCACGGTCAAGATGCGCCTCGGCTGGGACCGTGCCTCGCTGAACGCCCCGGAGCTGGCGCGCCGGGCCGAGGCGCTGGGGCTCGCCGCCGTCACGGTGCACGGCCGCACCCGCCAGGACTTCTACACCGGCCGGGCCGACTGGGCGGCGATCCGCGCCACGGCCGAGGCGGTGGCGATCCCGGTGGTGGCGAACGGCGACGTGGGCGGCCTCGACGAGGCCCGCGCCTGCCTCGCCGCCTCAGGGGCGGACGCGGTGATGATCGGGCGGGCGGCGGTCGGCCGGCCCTGGCTCGTGGGCGCGGTGGCGGCCGGCCTGCGCGGCGAGGCGGCGCCCGAGCCGGCCCCGGAGGAGAAGGCGGACCTCGCCGCCGAGCACTACGAGGGCCTGCTCGCCCTCTACGGGCGGGCGATGGGGGTGCGCCACGCCCGCAAGCACCTCGCGGCCTACGCGGACCACGCCGGGGGTCTCACGCCGCCCGAGCGGGCGCGGCTCGTCACCACCACCGATCCGGCGGAGGCCCTCGTCCTGCTGCGGCGGGCCTTCCTCGCCCCGGCGGCACCGGTTGCGGAGCAGGCCGCACGGGTTGCGGAGCAGGCCGCATGAGTGCCCCCACCAGCGACGCGGTCATCAACGCGCTGCCGCTCCCGGTGCTCACCATCGGGCCGGACGAGCGCATCCTCCAGGTCAACATGGCCGCGGAGCACTTCTTCGACTACTCGCGCCGGCTGATGCAGCGCCAGCGCCTGCGCGACATCATCCCGTTCTCCTCGCCGATCATCGCGCTAGTCAACGAGGTGCGGCGGCGGCGCTCCAGCGTCAGCGAGTACCGGGTGGAACTGGGCTCGCCCCGCTCCGGGACCGAGCGCAGCGTCGACGTCTTCGCGACCTATCTCGACGACGAGATGGTGGTCCTGATGCTGCAGGAGCGCACGATCGCCGACAAGATGAACCGCCAGCTCACCCACCGGCAGGCGGCCCGCTCGATGGTGGCGCTCGGCGCCATGCTGGCCCACGAGATCAAGAACCCGCTCGCGGGCATCCGCGGCGCCGCCCAGCTCCTGGAGCAGTCGGCGGGCGAGGACGACCGCTTGCTGACGCGGCTGATCTGCGACGAATCCGACCGCATCGTGCGCCTCGTCGAGCGCATGGAGCTGTTCGGGGACGAGCGCCCGGTGGAGCGCGGGCCGGTCAACGTCCACGGCGTGCTCGATCAGGTGAAGCGCTCGGCCCAGTCGGGCTTCGCCCGTCACATCCGCTTCGTGGAGAATTACGACCCGTCGCTGCCGCCGGTGCTCGGCAACCGCGACCAGCTGATCCAGGTGATCCTCAACCTCGTGAAGAACGCCGCCGAGGCGATCGGGGCGGACGCGGTGGACGGGGAGATCACCCTCTCGACGGCTTTCCGCACCGGCCTGCGCCTGCAGGTGCCGGGCTCCCGCGAGCGGGTGAGCCTGCCCATCGAGGTGGCGGTGCGCGACAACGGGCCGGGGGTCAGCGCCGACCTCCTCCCCGACCTGTTCGACCCCTTCGTCACCACCAAGGCGCAGGGCTCGGGGCTCGGCCTCGCCCTCGTCGCCAAGATCGTCGGGGACCACGGCGGCATCGTCGAGTGCGATCCCGTCCCCCGCCGGACCACCTTCCGCGTTCTCCTGCCGATGTCCCACGCCCGCGACGGGCGCGAATCGGCGCCGGATGTCGAGTGAATCCATGCCCAACGGTCACATCATCGTGGCGGACGACGACGCCGCCATCCGCACCGTGCTCAACCAGGCGCTGTCGCGCGCCGGCTACGAGGTGCGCTCGACCGGCAACGCCGCCACCCTGTGGCGCTGGGTGGCGCAGGGGGACGGCGACCTCGTCATCACCGACGTGGTGATGCCCGACGAGAACGCCTTCGACCTGCTGCCGCGGATCAAGCGGGTGCGGCCGGACCTGCCGATCATCGTGATGAGCGCGCAGAACACCTTCATGACGGCGATCCGCGCCTCCGAGCGCGGCGCCTACGAGTACCTGCCCAAGCCCTTCGACCTGAAGGAACTCACCGCCATCGTCGGGCGCGCCCTGTCGCGGCCCCGCGGGGCCGCCGCCCCGGGCGCCCCGCCGGAGAACGAGGACATCCCCCTGGTCGGCCGCTCGCCGGCCATGCAGGAGATCTACCGCGCGCTCGCCCGCCTGATGCCCACCGACCTCACCGTGATGATCACGGGCGAGTCCGGCACCGGCAAGGAGCTGGTCGCCCGCGCGCTGCACGATTACGGGCGCCGCCGCGCCGGGCCCTTCGTGCCGGTCAACATGGCGGCGATTCCCCGCGACCTGATCGAATCCGAGCTGTTCGGCCACGAGAAGGGGGCCTTCACGGGCGCCACCGCCCGCTCGGCCGGGCGCTTCGAGCAGGCCGAGGGCGGCACGCTGTTCCTCGACGAGATCGGCGACATGCCGATGGAGGCCCAGACCCGCCTGCTGCGCGTGCTGCAGCAGGGCGAGTACACCACCGTCGGCGGGCGCGTGCCGATCAAGACCAACGTGCGCATCATCGCGGCGACCAACAAGGACCTGCGGGTCTCGATCCAGCAGGGGATTTTTCGCGAGGACCTGTTCTTCCGCCTGAACGTGGTACCCCTGCGGCTCCCGGCCCTGCGCGAGCGCACCGAGGACGTGCCCGACCTCGTCCGCCACTTCTTCACGCTGGTCGAGCGCGAGGGCCTGAGCCGCAAGCAGCTCGACGGCGAGGCGATGGAGCGCCTCAAGCGCTACCGCTGGCCGGGCAACGTGCGCGAGCTCGAGAACCTCGTGCGCCGCCTCGCGGCCCTGTACCCCCAGGAGACGATCACCGGCCCGGTGATCGAGGCGGAGCTCGACACCCTGCCGCTGGCGCCGCCCGCCGCCGGGAACGGCCCGGCCCGCAAGGGCGCCCCGGAGGCCGAGGGGCTCTCCGCGGCGGTGGAGCGCCACCTCGCCGACTATTTCTCGGGCTTCCGGGACACGCTGCCGCCGCCCGGGCTCTATCACCGCGTGCTGCGGGAGATCGAGGGGCCGCTGATCGGGGCGGCGCTGGCGGCCACCCGCGGCAACCAGATCCGGGCCGCCGAGCTGCTCGGGGTCAACCGCAACACCCTGCGCAAGAAGGTCCGCGACCTCGACCTGCAGGTCTTCCGCACGCCGCGCTGAACCGCGAGCCGGCGCCGCAGCCGCGCCGTGCCGTGCCGCACTTATCCGTGCGGCATCTCGTCACAGGTAGTCGGACCGCGCAGGGGCCCGACGCCGGGACGGTTTCGATCAGGCACAGGGCAGGGCGGTCTCGTCCCGACCGTTCGGAACACAATACAGGCGCTTGCGGAATTGATTCCGCGCGTTGTCGTTCGCCGCGGATCTGGGTTCACGATGGTACTCATCCGCGATCTCGCCGGCCGTGATCAGTCGACGCCGCATCCGAGAGGCGACGGGCACCGCATTGACCACTTTTCGCTCACGCATCCTCTTGGGACGGCGGATGGGCTGCTCGCCCTTGCGCTTTGACATCTTCGAAACGTCCCCCGACCACGGCATCTCTCACGCGGGCCGACGGTTCTCCGGTTGGTCCGGATGATTCCGCCGCGGATCCCGCGGTTCCGACCCTTGAGACGGTAGACCGGAATCCTGCGCAAAGTCCGGCGACATTTCGCCTTTTCCCAATCTTCCCCGGTCTGCGGCGGCGCCGCCACATGGCCCGATGGAACTAATCCTCTGGCGATCCAGCTTAATCCTTTAGGATTATATCAAACCGTTGAGCAGGAGACCGTTTTTCGCTCTCCGGCGGGCGGCCGGGACAATCCGGCAAGGCCGACCGTGCAGCACTGGTGCAGAGCATCCGAACGGCCTCACTGACGTTACGAAAGGCTCGCCGGCACAAACATATCTCATCAGTTTCCGCCGCCGCAGACCTTGAACTTCAGCGCATCTCGCGTAACATCCGAGCCACTGGATGGGGCAACCCGTTTCAAGAGGATCCTGATGAACTCCGACGACCAGATTGAGGCGCCGCCTACGATTGAGCTCGTGTCCGACATCGTGTCGGCCTACGTTGCGAACAATTCGGTGCCCGTGGGTGAACTCGCCAGCCTGATCCGCAGCGTGCACGATGCGGTGGCGCAACTGAGCGCCCCGCCCGCCCCCGCGGCCGAGAAGCTGGTGCCACCGGTGCCGATCAAGAAGACGGTGACCCCGGACTATCTCATCAGCCTGGAAGACGGCCGTCGCTACCGCACGCTCAAGCGCCACCTCGCGGGCCGGGGCCTGACGCCCGAGCAGTACCGGGCCAAGTGGGGCCTCCCTCCGGACTACCCCATGGTCGCGGCGAATTATGCCGCCCAGCGCTCGGAACTCGCCAAGAGCATTGGGCTCGGCCAGAAGCCGGTCGCCCGCCGCTCGCGGACGAATCAGGCGGCCTGATCCGCCGGCCGTCCCGGCCGGCTCGAACCGAAGTCGCGCCCGCGGCGGCCCACGCCCCGCGGGCGTTCGTCGTGGATGGGTCAGGGACGCGGCCAGCGGAAAGCCGCACCGGCCCGCGGTCGTCTCCCGCCGGCGATCACCGGATCTCCGCGGGCGGGCGCGGCGCCTGAAGGAAGGCGCGGACGCGCGCGAAGGCGTCGGCCCGGGCCTCCTCGCTGGTTCCGACGAGCGGCGCCCAGTTGCCCCGTCGGTAGGCGTCGATGGCGCGCATCGGGCTGGCCGATGCATTGAAGCCATGCACCACACCCGCGTCGGTCCGGACCGTGACCGGAGCGCCACGGTCTCGCGCGCCGCGCAGAAAGGCTTCGCAGGGCGCGGCAGGCGTCCCGTTGTCGGTCCCTCCACGAGGACGAGGTGCGGGATGTCGGTGGTCCACCTTCGCGGAGCTGCGTCGACGAAGGGACGGGACTGCAGGGTCTCGCCGCAAGCGCCGGAGTAGAGCGCGAACGCGCTCGCGACCTCGTGGGCGGGCGGTGAATCGGGCCGTCCGCTGCGCGCGGCCGACGGCGAGGAGCACGACGCCTCCGCCCTGGGATCAGCCCGCGAGGCTGATGCGGGCGGGATCGACGAATGCGTGGGCCTGCAGGAAGGCGAGGGCCGCGGCGGCGTCCGACGGTCGTTCGGCCCACAGGCGTCGGTGGACTTCGCCGGGCGGCATGCCTGGCCGAAACCGCGCGAGGACGCGCTATCGACCATCCGGACGGCGAGGCCCGCCTCGAGGAAGGCATCCCGCCCGTCGCGAGAGAGGGGCGCCGGACGCCCATCGCGGACGAGCCCGCTGCATCCGTGGAGCATGACGACGGCCGGCGCGGGACCCTCCGTGGCCGGGCGGGAGAGGGAGGCGGTGACCGAGAGATCGCGCGGGGGGTTGCGGAATCGGACCCATTCGTCCGCCCGCGACGGAACGGCCGCAACCAGGACGGCAGCACCCGCCAGCCCGCGCAGAGATGCGCGGGCATGCCGGACGGCTCGGATTGCGATCATCCCCGCACCTCGGCGGCTGTTACGGCGCGGAGACCAGGTGTTGCGTCGCTTACGCGATCCTGCGGGCTGTCCAGGGTTGGGCGACGCAATACCTTCAGGGCCATGACGGCCTCTTAGAGCATTTTCCGACGAAGTGGATACTGCTCGTCGCAGAAAATGCTTAAAAAGCAAAGACATAGAGCAGTGTCAGATTGCAACGTGATCGGATACTGCTCTAGCCGGAGGCATGCCGATGGGCGACATCGGACTCCGGCGACGGCGTCCATGCGCGTTCGGGCGTGGTGGGTCCGTTGGGGGCGTCTGCCTCCCGCGACACCGCTCCGGCGGCTGGGCGGATGGCCGGACCTGCACCGGACCTCTCGCCGAAATCGCCCCACCCGCGTATTAGTTTCGCCACACTGTAGTGGCCATGCATCAGGCATGTTCTTGTCGCGCCGCGTTCACGCTCCCGGGACTTCCCTCGCCGGCGTTCCGCCGGAAGCCGCCCCGCGGGGCCCGGGCCTGCTCGGGGCCCTGGTCGTCGGCGTGGCCCTGGCGCTGGCGCTCGCCACCTTCCTGATCCTGGTCGGCGCCACCGCGATCGCGCCCACCCACGACGTCGTCGTCGCCTTGCTGCTGGGCAACGTCGCCCTGGTGCTCGGCCTCGTCGTGGTGATCGCCTGGGAGGCGCGGGTCTTCCTGCGGGCGCGGCGGGCGAATGCCCGGGTGGCGCGGCTGCACACCCGCATCGTCGGGCTGTTCAGCCTCATCGCCACCCTGCCGACGATCCTGCTCGCCGTCGTCGCCTCCATCACCCTGGAGCGGGGTCTCTCGCCCTGGTTCTCGGACCGGATGCGCAACGTCGTGCTGATGTCCGTCGACGTCGCCGATGCCTACCTGACCAACCAGTGCCAGAGCCTCGCCCGCGAGGCCCGCATCCTCTCGGACGACCTCACCCGCGCGCGGCCCGCTTTCGAGGTCGAGCGCGCGTGGTTCGAGAGCTTCCTCACCGCCCGGGCGAGTTCCCTGGGGCTGCCGATCGCCCGCATCATGCGCTCGGCGGACGAGACCGTGGCGCGCGCCAACATCGACATCCTCAAGAACGCACCGCTGCCCTCCGCCACCGATTTCGAGGAGGCCGCCAAGTCGGCCGACCCGACCTGCCTGCTCCCGCGGGAGGGCCGCGTCTTCGGGGCGCTGATGAAGCTGCCCGCCTACGGGGATGCCTACCTGCTGATCGAGCGGGAGGTGACGCGACTCGCCGTCGAGTTCCCGGGCGTGTCGCGGGCCGCCGCGACCGAGTTCCTGACCATCGATGCCGGGCGCCGCAGCGTCCAGATCGCCTTCGCCAGCATGTTCGCGCTGATCGCCCTGATCGCGCTCCTCTCGGCGGTGTGGTTCGGGCTCAACTTCGCCAACCGGTTCGTGGCGCCGATCCGCCGCCTGATCAACGCCGCCGACCAGGTCGCCTCCGGCAACTTCTACGCCCAGGTGCCCTTCCGCAAGACGGAGGGCGACCTCCAGCACCTCGGCGAGAGCTTCAACAAGATGACCCAGGAGCTGCGCCGCCAGCATGACGGGCTGGTGGAGGCCAGCGACCAGATCGACCGCCGCCGCCGCTTCACCGAGGCGGTGCTCGCCGGCGTGCCGGCCGGCGTGCTCGGGGTCGATTCCAGCGGGATCATCACCATCGCGAACCCCTCGACCGAGCGGATGCTGGGGCTGCCCGCCGAGGCCCTGGTCGGCACGCCCCTGCGCCAGGCGGTGCCGGAACTCGCCGACCTCCTGGGCGACCCCGGCGAGGCGCGCCGCCCGCTCCAGCAGCAGATCCAGATCAGCCGCAACGGCCGCGAGCGCACCATCGACGTGCGGGTGACGAGCGAGCAGGCGCCGGGCATCGACCGGGGCTTCGTCGTCACCCTCGACGACATCACCGACCTCGTGACCGCCCAGCGCACCTCCGCCTGGGCGGACGTCGCCCGGCGCATCGCCCACGAGATCAAGAACCCGCTCACCCCCATCCAGCTCTCGGCCGAGCGCATCCGTCGCAAGTACGGCAAGGTCATCACCGCCGATAAGGACGTGTTCGAGCAGTGCACCGACACGATCGTGCGCCAGGTCGACGACATCAAGCGGATGGTCGACGAGTTCTCGTCGTTCGCCCGGATGCCCAAGCCGGCCATCGCCCGCAACGACCTGACCGAGATCGTGAAGCAGAACCTGTTCATGATGCGGGTGGCGCATCCCGACATGGACTTCGCGATCGAGGGCGAGGGCGGCCGGATCAGCGCCGCCTTCGACACCCGCCTCCTCGCCCAGGCGATCACCAACATCCTCAAGAACGCCGTCGAGGCGATTCAAGCGGTGCCGGAGGCGGAGCGCGGCCGAGGCCGCATCGCGGTGCGTCTCCGCGAGCAGGGGGAGGGAGTCGCGATCGAGATCACCGACAACGGCAAGGGCTTCCCGGCCGAAGGGCGCCAGCGCCTGCTCGAACCCTATATGACGACCCGCGAGGGGGGGACCGGCCTCGGGCTGGCGATCGTGAGCAAGGTGTTGGAAGAGCACGGCGGCGGCATCGACCTGGAGGACAATCCGGAGGGGCGCGGCGGCCAGGTGCGGATGCGCCTGCTGCGCGAGGTGCGGCGCGACGCTCCGGCGGCTTCCGGGCCGGCGGGTGGGCCCGTCGGCACCCGGGCGGGCGCGGCCTCGTGAGGTCCCATCCCGGCCGGGCGGGGTCCGGCCCCATCACCATGACGACACACAAGGGTGCGGCGCTGCAGCCGCGCATCCGCAGCGCGGGGAGGCCGTGACCGATGAGCACCGACATCCTGATCGTCGATGACGAGGCCGATATCCGCGACCTCGTGGCGGGCATCCTCGACGACGAGGGCCACCGCACCCGCACGGCCGGGTCCTCCGACGAGGCGCTGGCGGCGATCGAGCAGCGGCGGCCCCACCTCGTCTTCCTGGACATCTGGCTCCAGGGTTCGCGCCTCGACGGGCTCCAACTCCTCGACGTGATCATGGCCCAGGCGCCGGACCTGCCCGTCGTCATGATCTCGGGCCACGGCAACATCGAGACCGCGGTCTCGGCCATCAAGGCGGGCGCCTACGACTTCATCGAGAAGCCCTTCAAGGCGGACCGGCTGATCCTGGTGGCCGAGCGCGCCCTCGAAGCCTCGCGGCTCAAGCGCGAGGTGCGCGACCTCAAGGCCCGCTCAGGGCAGGCGAGCCGCATCGTCGGCGGCTCGGTCGCCGTCAACCAGCTCCGCCAGACCATCGAGCGGGTCGCGCCCACCAACGCCCGGGTGATGATCTCGGGAGCGCCGGGCTCGGGCAAGGAACTCTCGGCCCGCACGCTCCACGCCGCCTCCGGCCGGGCGAGCGGCCCCTTCGTGGTGATCAACGCGGCGACGATCACGCCCGAGACCATGGAGGCGGAGCTGTTCGGGGTCGAGGCCGCGGACGGGCGCCCGCGCCGGGTCGGGGCGCTGGAGGAGGCCCATGGCGGCACTCTCTACATCGACGAGGTCGCGGACATGCCCCGCGAGACCCAGAACCGCATCCTGCGCGTCCTCGTCGACCAGAACTTCCAGCGGGTCGGCGGCACCACGCGGGTCCACGTGGACGTGCGCATCATCTCCTCCTCCTCGCGCGACCTCGCCGAGGAGATCGCCGGCGGGCGCTTCCGCGAGGACCTGTTCCACCGCCTCAGCGTGGTGCCGATCCGGGTGCCGCCGCTCGCCGAGCGGCGCGAGGACGTGCCGGAACTGATCGGTTTCTTCATGGAGCAGATCTCCCTGGCGACCGGTCTGCCCCAGCGCCGGATCGCCGCCGACGCCATGGCGGTGCTGCAGTCGCACGACTGGCCTGGCAACGTCCGCCAGCTGCGCAACAACGTCGAGCGGCTGATGATCCTCACGCAGGGGGATCCCGAGACCGAGGTCACCACCGAGATGCTGCCGAGCGAGGTCGGCGCCCTCGTCCCCACCACCCCGAGCGGGGCCGGCGGCGAGAAGCTGATGAGCCTCGCGCTGCGCGAGGCCCGCGAGATCTTCGAGCGCGAGTACCTGATCGCCCAGATCGCCCGCTTCTCCGGCAACATCTCCCGCACCGCCGAGTTCATCGGCATGGAGCGCTCGGCCCTGCACCGGAAATTGAAGTCGCTCGGCATCGGCGCCTGACCGGGGCGGGCGCGGGAGCCGCGGCGCCATGGATTCAGGGCATGGTGGACGAACGGGGGGCGGTCCATGGAGGCCGCCCCTCTCGCATGCGTTGACCCGGATGCTCGCGATGCCTGTTTATGACGACAGTCGTCGCAGGAAGAGGCCCATGCGGGAGATCCAGCTGCGGGATGCCAAGGCAACCCTCTCGGCCGTCGTCGACGATGCCGTGCGCGGCGAGCCGAGCGTCATCACGCGCCACGGGCGACCGGCGGCGGTCGTCATCGGTTTCGCCGAATGGCAACGGCTCTCGACGGTGCCGAGTTTCGGGAAGCTTCTCGGCGCATCGGGCCTGCGCGACGGCGACCTGCCGGCCCGTGACGGGACCTCGCTGCGCGACATCGACCTCTGATGGACGTGCTCGACACGACCATCCTGTCGGAGGCGGCGCCCACGAAGGACCGGGCGCACACCTTCGCCGAACTCCGTGATGGGCTGGAGGCCGCCACGGATCACCTCTGGCTCTCGGTCGTGTCGGTGGCCGAGATCGCGGCCGGGGCCGAGGAAGCGGATCTCAGGGGCCACCGTCAGAAGGCGATCCGGCTCCGCGCATGGTTGGAGACGGCGGAACACCTGTACGGCAACCGCGTCCTCCCCCTGGATCGCGAGACCGCCCGTCTGGCGGGCAAGCTGTCCGCGCATGCGAAGATGTCGGGAGCTTCGCCGGGCTTCGCGGACGCGGCGATCGCGGCGACCGCCGAGGTGCATGGCCTTCGGCTGATGACGCGCAACACCAAGGACTTCATTCCACTCGGCGTCGCGTGCATCGATCCCGACCGGGACGGGCTGCCGCCGATCCCCGGAACGCTCGGCTCGGGCGGCGCACCGTCCGGGCGCTGAGCGGAACGACGCGGACAGAGTCGTTCCGCGCCCGCATTTGCGAATGCGATCCCGCCGGGACCTTGCTATGAGGACCTTGGCTGCCTCGGCCGGTTCCGCAGGACCGTTCCGTCGCGGCCGGTTGCCCCTTGCGCCGGAGCGAGCTTCGCCGTGTAATGGGCGCCAGGTCCGGGACCGCGCGGCGCGGTCCCCAACAAGCAACGAAGCGACCCGTCCACCGGAGCCGGCAGCGGGTTCACAAGGACAAGAAAAATGGCGGGCGAGCGCGCTCAGAATCTGCAGGACACGTTTCTCAACCACGTCCGCAAGAACAAGATCCCCCTCACGATCTTCCTGGTGAACGGGGTCAAGCTGCAGGGCGTCGTGACCTGGTTCGACAATTTCTGCGTGCTGCTGCGCCGGGACGGACACTCGCAGCTCGTGTACAAGCACGCGATCTCGACGATCATGCCCGGCCATCCGGTGCAGCTCTTCGAGCAGGGCGAGGAGGGCGCCGAGAAGCCCTGAGGCACGGCCGCGCGGGAGGCCGGCGGGCGAATCCCGCCGCCAACGGCTTGATCGCGGCCGCTCCTCATCCAATCTGTCACCGATCGCCGGGCAGCGGACAGGGCCGCCGGCCTGCGGCGGGCCCCTGGTTGAGATCGGTACTTCATGGAATCACGGAATCGGGGCGAGGCGCTGGGCGCCGACGCCCCGCGCGAGACCCTTCGCGAAACTCCCGGCGAAGTCCGGCTGCGGCAGCGGGCCGAGCCCGAGGGTGAGATCGCGGCCGCGACCCGCACCCTGGTGATCGGTCCCTATCCGGCCCGCCGCGGGGATGCCCGCGCGGTGGGGCGACCGCCCGAGGCGCGGCTCGACGAGGCGGTGGGTCTCGCGGCGGCCATCGATCTCGCGGTGGCCGACCGGCTGCTCCTTCCCGTCCAGGCGATCCGGCCCTCGACCTATCTGGGCAAGGGCCGCGTCGAGGAGATCGCCGGGCGCATCGCCGCCGAGGAGGTCCGCCTCGTGGTGATGGATTGCGCGCTCTCGCCGGTGCAGCAGCGCAACCTGGAGAAGGCCTGGGGCGTCAAGGTCATCGACCGGACCGGGCTGATCCTGGAGATCTTCGGCCGGCGCGCCTCGACCCGCGAGGGCACGCTGCAGGTCGAGCACGCGCATCTCGCCTATCAGCGAAGTCGCCTCGTCCGGTCCTGGACCCACCTGGAGCGCCAGCGCGGCGGCTTCGGCTTCCTGGGCGGTCCCGGCGAGACCCAGATCGAGGCCGACCGCCGCCTGATCCAGGAGCGCATGACCCGCATCGAGCGCGAGCTCGAGACCGTCACCCGCACCCGCGGCCTCCACCGGCAGAGCCGGCGCCGGGTGCCCTATCCGGTCGTGGCGCTGGTCGGCTACACGAATGCGGGCAAGTCGACCCTGTTCAACCGGCTGACCCGGGCCGAGGTGCGGGCCGAGGACATGCTGTTCGCAACCCTCGACCCCACCGCCCGGGCGATCAAGCTGCCACACGGCGAGACCGCGATCCTCTCCGACACGGTCGGCTTCATCTCGGACCTGCCGACCATGCTGATCGCCGCCTTCCGGGCGACCCTGGAGGACGTGATCGAGGCCGACATCCTGCTCCACGTTCGCGACATGGCCCACGAGGACGCCTCGGCCCAAGGGGAGGACGTGCAGGCGGTGCTCGCCGAACTCGGCATCGCCCCGGAGGCCGGCCGGATCATCGAGGTCTGGAACAAGGCCGACCTGCTCGCCCCCGACGAGCGCGAGCGCCTGCTCAACCTCAGCCGGCAGACCGGCACGCGGCCGGTCCTGATCTCGGCGCTGACCGGGGAGGGGACGGACGCGCTCCTCGCCCGCGTCGAGGCCCGCATCGCCGAGAGCCGCGCGAGCTTCGCCCTCGTCCTCGACCCCGCCGAGGGCGCGGCGCTGCACTGGCTCTACGAGAATGCCGAGGTGCTCGACCGCCGGGAGGATGCGGGCGGGCGGCTCCACCTGGTGGTGCGCCTCGCCCCCGAGAAGGAGTTGCGCTTCCTCCACCGCTTCGGCACCGCGCGCCGCCTGCGCGCCGCCGGCGAGGCGGCGCCGGCCTGAGATGGGACCGGGCGCGGTCCGCCCTGCCGCGTCGCGTCCGCGTGCGCCGCGACTCCTGGAAGGCGCCGCCCCTCTGCGCTATCCCGCCCTCTCCTCCCCGCCGGGCTGGCGTCCCGGCGGGCAACCGATCGCTCGGGCAGGCCGCGCCGGCGGCCGGTCTTCCGCGGGACAGGACCCATGCTGTTCGGATTGCACGTCCACGACGACTCGCACATCTCGCTCTGGATCGCCCCCGACGACCAGCGCGTCGTGCCACGGATCAAGCTCACCCTCGACGAGACCACGGCGGTGGTCACCGCCGACGTCCATGACGTCAACGTCAAGAACTGGGGCTGGCATTCCACTGGCCTGTGCGGCTTCGCCATCACCGAGGCCGCCTATGCGGGCATGGCGCAGGCCGGCACCCTCGAGATCCGCGACTACGAGACGAACATCCTGCTCTATCGCAAGAGCCGCCTCCTCGGTGCCACCCAGCGCCGTCTCTTCTTCCTCGATCACACCCTGGCGCAGTCGAACCCCCTGCGCGACCTGTTGTTTCCTCACTTCCAGATCTCGCATCTGACTCTCAGGAACCTGAGTCAGTCCGTTCTGAACTGCCTCATCGGCAATCCGTCCCTCACCTCTCAGCTGTGCTGCGGCGCAATCTGTTATCCTGCCTTTGAATCCTACTTCGTCGAGCAAAATTTTCTCAAGATATTTCTCGCACATGATCCGTATATCGAGTTGGCGAGCCGAATTTTGTGGTTGAGGAAAGCGTCCGAGCTCGCGCTCAGCACCACGAATCACTGGCAGATCGAGGAACTGCTCGATCCCTGCTACTTCGCCTCCTCGCTCGAACTCGACAAGCCGCCGCTGCTCAGGAAGGCGTTCAAGGCGCTCGACCCGAGCACCACCAAGTTCCTCTCGAATCCGATGACCCGGTATCTCGGCGCCCGGGACGACCGCGAATGGCTGCATCCCGGTCATTGGTCGACCGCGATCCAGAACCTGTCGCGGTTCGACATCGTCGGGCACGACGACTACCCGGAGGAATTCACCGCCTCGGTGCTGCAGGCCCTCGGGCTGCCGCCGCAATCGGCGCCGCGCCCGGTCGTCCCGGCTTCCGTCCGGGATCTCGCCGCGCAGCTGCGATCCCTCAAGGCCGTGATCCCGCTCGTCGAGATGGATCTCGACCTCAGCGACCGCATCCGCTCCCTCGTCGAGAAGTTCTGGAAGTAGGGGCGAGGCTCCGACCCGGCCCGACGTCGGTCCGGCCGCTTGGCCCCGGCCGGGAAGTTTGCCACAAGCCCGCGAGCCTGGAGGCGGCGGGAGAGGGCGGCGCGGACATGCTGAACGGCGAGGAGGCGCAGGCCCTCCTGGGAAGCACGGCGCGCTTCACCGCATCGCTCGCAGCCTCCTTCGGCTACGTCGAGGAGCGGCCGGTGACGCTGCGGCCGATCCAGCGGGCCCTGATCACGCCGGCCACCTTCCCGGAGCCCACGCGGTTCACGGGCGCCGTCTACGACGGCGACCTGCGCCTCGTGCCCTCGTCGCAGCGCCGCGACCCCGCGGCCCCGCAGCCGGCGGATGCCGAGATCCTGGAGGCGGGGGCACGGGAGGGCGCGCTCCATCTGCCGCGCGCGATCTACGGCGGCATTCTGTTCCTGGTCCTCGGGCATTTCCTGTTCGAGACGGCCGCGCGTCTCTGGGTCCAGGTCGATCTCGGCGGGCCGGCCGCGCCTCGGGATGCGCGCCTTCCGGTGGTGTTCCATCCCTGCGACGGGTTCGAGATGTGGGCCTTCCGGCACCACCCCTTCCTGGTGCGCAGTCTCGCCGCCCTCGGGGTCGATGAGGACAACCTCGTCCTGGCGACGCAGGCGATCTCGGTCGATCTGCTCTACTACCCCGAGACGTTGTCCATCTACCACGAATACGTCCACCCCCTGATGGCCCGGGTGCTCGACCACATCGGCGACCGGCTGGAGGAGGAGGGACGCTTCGCCCGCCTGCGGCCGCGCCGGGCGCCATCGTGCCGGCGGGTCTTCCTCTCCCGCGCCCGCTGGACCCTGAACGTCCGCATCGACAACGAGGCCGAGATCGAGGAGGTCTTCCGCGCGCAGGGCTTCACGATCCTGCATCCCGAGGAGATGACGCCGCGGGCCGTCGTGCGGGCGATGCGGGAGGCGGAGTACCTCGCGTCGAGCGACGGGTCGCACGCCCATCTGGCGGCCTTCGCGCGGCCCGGCACCCGCTGCCTCCACCTCGACACCCGGCCGGTCCCGACCCAGGCGGCGATCGAGCGCCTGCGCGGCCTGCGTGCCGTGCACGTCCCGCTCTTCGAGAATCCTGCCGGCCTGTGGGACGCGTCGAGTCGGCGCGTCGACCCCGCGAAGCTCGCCTCCCTGCTGGCGCTCCTCCTCGCCGAGGTCCCGGGGGAGACCTCCGGTTGACTCGCGCCCAAGGGGGGCGGAGGGCATCTCGTCCGACATCCGGTCGATCGCGTCATGATGCGGATGTCGCCTGCGCTCACGCGTGCGGAGGCACGCGTCCCGCTCGGGCCGGCTGATCGGCCACCCGCTGCGATCAAGCGGATGGCGTATCGCACCCCATCTGCGCGGATCGGCTTCGCCCGTCGGGCGCGGTCTCCGCCTATTGCGAGCGGCGGCTGAACGAGATCGCGTAGGACTGCACGCGGGCGTCGATCAGCGGGTCGTCCGAGACCTCGATCCCGTCCGGCAGCGCGTTCGGCATGAACAGCAGCGCCTTCTGGGCCTCGTCGCTGTTGGGCACCGCCTTGGTCAGGGTCAGGGTCCCCATCTCGACGAGGCGCCGGTCCTCTGGCCAGGGCTGCGAGGCGTCCTTGGTGGAATCGCCGGGATTCGCGAGCTGGGCCAGCACCCGGAACCGCACCGGCTCCTTGACGAGGCGCGCCGGGATCTCGCTCATCAGGAAGTTCGGGTCGCGCTTGGCCGCCTCCGCTTCGTCCAGGTACTCGGTGCCCTCGACCGGGACGAAGCGGTACCGGAAGGGCGTGCGCTTGCCGGCCGCATCCACGAACACGAAGGCGTTGACCCCGTTATAGACCTGCCGGGCGAGGCTCGTCGGGGTTCCGATCACCGCGCCCGCCTGGCCCGCCGCCGGATGCGTCGCCACGAAGGTCTCGATCGGGGTCGGGTGGGGCGCGTCCTTGCCGCTCGCCTGGGCGGCCTTGAGCAGCGCCAGGAACTCCTCGGGCGTCGCCACGGGGAAGAACTTCAGCGAGTTCACCACCACGTCCATGTCGCCGCCCTCGGCGAGGGCGAATTTCAGCGCCAGGCCGTGGGGCTTGGCGTCCGCGTCCCCGTCCGGGATGGTCGGCACGCCCGTCGCGTCCGAGAAGCGCGCCGTCACGGGCACGGCCGGGCCGGCGAAGACCGAGGCCTTGCTCAGGGTGGCGGCGTCCCGGCTCGGCGTGAAGGAGCCCTGCACCACGACGCCCTTGGCGTGGTTGGCGCGGTAGCCCGCGTGCTTGCCGAACAGACCGTTCATCACGTCGATGAGCTGCTCGGGAACCGGCGCGTCTTCCGCGCGGGCGAGTTGCACGGTGCCGAGCATCAGCCCGAGGCCGGTGGCGAGCGCGCGCCCGATCTTGTCGTACGCCATGTCCATCACCTTCGGTTGCGGCCGTTCCAGCTTGCGACCGGGGCGACCATGGCCCGGTCCGATGCCGCTGCGCAAGACCGATTGTGCTCAATCTTTCGCGCGGTCGGGTCGGTTCCCGGCCGGGGAGGATCCGGGGAGGGGAGGGGTCCGCTCCGCTTGCTTCACCGCCGCCCACGCCTCCTCCATGGCGGCGAGCCCGGCCTTCGGGAGAGATCGGCCTCCGGTCAGGAGGCAGGCCTCCATGGCCTCGAAGCGGCGCTGGAACTTCGCGTTCGCCCGCCGCAACGCCTCCTCGGGATCGACCTGGGCGTGCCGGGCGAGGTTGGCCACCGCGAAGAGCAGGTCGCCGATCTCCTCCGCGAGCGCCTCTGGGTGCCCCTGCCCCAGAGCCTCGGCCACCTCGTCGGTCTCCTCGCGGATCTTCGCCAGGACCTGCGCGGCGTCGGGCCAATCGAACCCGACCGCGGCGGCCTTGCGGGAGATCTTCTCGGCCCGGGTCAGGGCGGGCAGCGCCAGAGGCACCCCATCGAGCGTCCCCTGCGGGGTCTCGTTCTTGCGGGCGCGCTCCTGCGCCTTGATGCGCTCCCACTGCGCTCCCACTGCCGCCGGGTCGAGGTCGCGGGCTTCGCCAAAGATGTGGGGATGGCGTCTCACCATCTTGTCGGCGATGGCGGTCGCCACATCGTCGAACGCGAAGGCCCCCTCCTCCTCGGCGAGCCGGGACTGGAACACGACCTGGAACAGGAGGTCGCCGAGTTCGTCGCGCAGATCCTCGCTGTCGCCCCGCTCCACGGCATCGGCCACCTCGTAGGCCTCCTCGATCGTGTGAGGGACGATCGACGCGAAGGTCTGCGCCAGGTCCCACGGGCAGCCGGTCTCCGGATCGCGCAGGCGCGCCATGATCGCAAGGAGTCGCTCGATCGGAGTCGTGGTCATGCCGGGGCTCGCGGGCTGGCGCGCCGCAACGGCGCGGGTTCCCCCGGCTCATAGGCGCCCACGCCGCGGGGCGGAAGGCGCGCCAGGATCTCCTCGGAGTGGAATATTCCTTTTATTCTGAGACCGCCGCTCCCGCTCCCGCCGGTCCGGTCGGCTTGCATCCTTTGCATGCCTTCGTTCTTCAAATCGAACAAGTCATCGGTCCTATACGAAGTCCTATCGGACTCACGGTTTCAGAGAGTCAGTTCTGTGAATTATATGGAGAGGCGAATTTCCATTTTACGGCAATGGTTTGACCCGGTATCGCGCATCGCATTCTGCGCGTTCCCGCATGGAAGTCTGCGCGGATGCGTATCGGACTCTGCGCGGATCGGGCCTCATCGCGCATGGGATTCTGCGCGACCGCGCATGGGATTCGGCGGGGGGCCGGTGCCAAGCGCCTCGGAATCCGGCCGGTTTCGGGACCCGGGGGCGTATCGAACTCTGCGCGGGCGCGAAACCTCCGGATCCGGGCGTATGAGACTCTGCGCACCGGGCGGGCCGGAGCCCACCGGCGATCCTCCGCCAGTCCACCGGGTCGACGACGGATCGTCCCCAGACTCCTCCCCAGCCTGTCCACCGACGATCGGCCCCGTCCGGCCAGGTCATCGGGGCATTCGGAAGGGCGCACCGATCCGGGGCCGAGGACGCGGGCCTGCAGGGATCTGGGGACGACTCGCCCGAATCTTGGGATAACCCCGGCCTCCCCCGAGACTCCGCGGCAGCCGAACCGGCAATCAGGCGTTTGGCCGATGCGGTGCGGGCGGCGCCGCCGGCGGGTGTGGGGATCATGAGCGTCGAGGCCAAGATCGCGTCCATCCGCGACGCCGACCTCAAGGCGGAGCTCGAGGCGGCCCGCGGCGGCTTCCTGTTCGCGGTGATCGCCGAGACGATCGCGCACCGCCAGGCCCAGCGCGACGCGGAGCGTGCGGAGGCGGATCGCGCCGCCGAGGCCCGGGCCGGCATGGGCCGCGACCAGCGCCGCCGCGACGCGGTGCGGCTGGTGATCGAGACCGAGCCGGTCGGGCCGGAGAACATCCAGCACATCCACTCGGTGCTGGCGCTCTGCGGCCTGCCCTACCGCGACCCGGGCGAGACCCGGGAGTTCTTCCGCGAGTACGGGCGCAACACGCTGAGCATCCTGGCCGGCCGCATCAAGAACCCGGTGAGCGGCCAGATGGAGCTGCAGGGCCTGCCCTACGGCCCCAAGGCGCGCCTCGTCCTCCTCCACCTCTGCACCGAGGCGGTGCGGCAGCGCAGCCCCACCATCGAGGTGGCCGACAGCCTCTCGGGCTTCATGCGCGAGATGGGCTTCGCGGTGACCGGCGGTGAGCGCGGGACCATCCGGCAGTTCAAGGAGCAGCTCAATCGCCTCGCCGCCTGCACCCTGCAGATCGGCCTCTGGGACGGGCAGTCGCGCTCCTCGACCCTGACCATGCCGCCCTTCCGCAAGCTCGACCTCTGGCGGCCGGAGGGGCAGGGCGTAGCCTGGTCGAAGACCGTGCAGTTCCACCAGGATTTCTACGAGAACCTCGTCAAGCACGCGCTGCCCGTCGACATCCGGGCCGCCCGGGCCTTCGCGGGCTCGGCGCGCAAGCTCGACCTGCTGTTCTGGGTCGGCTACCGCCTGCGCGCCCTGCAGCGGCCGCTGCGCCTGTCCTGGGACAGCCTCCACAAGCAGTTCGGGGGCGAGAACGGCGCCCTGCGCAGCTTCCGCCAGGCCTTCCGGGCCGACGTGGCGCATCTCTGCGAGGTCTTCCCGAAGCTGCCGATCAGCCTCGACGAGGCTGGGATGCAACTCCAACCGGCCGATCCCGGCGCGCTGCTGGTGCCCCCCAAGCCCGCCCGGAAGAAGGCCGCCGCCGGCTGAAACCCCCCTCGGCGGCGGAGGGTGGCCTGCGGAACAGGCGCAGCGGGACGTCCGACCCGCCGAGAGGGGCGGGCGCCCTTCCCCCGCCTCAGACATCTCCGGCGTTGCGGTTCCCGTTTCTCGCGGAGGAGGGGGCGTTTACGGAATAATTCCGCCTTGCGGGATGCCGTGGAAAATGTAATATTCTTTGTCGGCATCGACGCGGCGAATAGGAATATTCCCAGGCAAGACCATGATCCTGTCGGAATCGGAGGCGCGGGCGCGCCTGGAGGAGCTGCGGGGGCAGCGCGCCGCCCTCGACCGCGCCATCGCCGAGCTCGAACTCTACCTGGAACTCGGCCGCCGCCTGACGGGGGATCCGGTGGCCGCCCCGGCGCCCGCTTCCCCTCCGGCGGTTCAGGCCACGCCGAGCCCGCCGTCAGCTCCGCCCGCCGTCGGCCGGCCGGAGGGCCGCCGGATCATCGAGGCGGCCTTCGCGGTGCTCGCCGAGGCCGGGCGGCCGATGCACGCGGCCGAGATCTGGGAGGCGCTGGCGGCGCGGGGCCTCGCCCTGCCGGGCCACGATCCCGTGGCGGCCCTCAACACCCGCCTGTGGAAGCGCGCTCAGGGCAAGACGGCCCTGCGCCGCCTCGGCGACGGAGTCTACGCGCTCGACGCGGCCGGGTGAGGCGCCTCAGCGCGCGAGCCCGAAGCGCCGCCAATGCTGCGCGTGGACCGTGCTGATGATCCCCGAGGCCCAGACCAAGCGCCGGTCGGGCATCAGGGGCGCGTTGTGGCTCTCCAGGTGGAAGCTGCCCCGCCGCGAGCCGCGCAGGATCTTCTTCAGGAAGCGGTTGCCGTCCTGGGTGGCGACGGCCGCGTAGCAGCCGACCAGCCGCTCCGGTGCCTCGCCGCCCTGCGCGCACAGCACGATGTCGTCGGGCTCGTATTTCGGGTGCATCGAACTCCCGGCCACCCGGAAGGCGATCGTCCCGGCCGGGACCGGGAAGGGCACGGTGACCTCGAACAGGTTGCCGCTGGGGTCCGGCTGCTCGTCCCCGGTGGCGATCGTCCCGCCCGCGCTGATCACGCCGCGCACCCCCACCAGCTGCGCCCCATCGCCCCGCGCCTCGGGGGCCTCGTCGTTCCCGAACAGCAGGCCCTGGGCGGTCACCTCCACCCCGTCGCGGCGGAACCGCGCCGCGTAGCGCTCCGCGTCGTCCTGCCCGATCGTGCGCGTGCCCGCCTCGTGCGCCCGGTAGCTGCTCTCCGGCCAGCCGTTGCGCAGCGCGGCGTCGCGGGCCGAGCGGTAGCCCGCCGCCAGCCGCGCGAGGCGCAGGCGCTCCCCCTGGTCGATCCGGATCCGGCTCTCATTCATGCTGTCCACACCCTTGAGTGGGAAATCGCCACTTCACGTGTTGATCGCCGTCATTACATCATGTAGCCATTCTCCAGGCAAGCGGCCCGCCTTCGCGCGCCCGCCGCCCGCTCTTCCCCAACGGCAGGAGATGCCTCATGACCCGGCGCCGATCCGCGTCGCGCGCCCGCCTGCGCGCGCAGCCTCCCGCCCCCGCCGCACCGGGACGGGCTTCCCTCGCGCGGGGCGTCCGGGTAGGGAGCCCGCATGAAGGCCGCCCTGATCGTGCTCTGGACCCTCGCCGCGGGCGTGCTGCTGTTCCTGATGGTGCGCCGCCGGATCGACCAGGCGCTGCGGGACCTCGACCGGACCCCGACCGACGGGACGCGGGACGACGCGGAGACGCCCTGACGGGTGATCGCCGGAGGTGGGTATGAGCGGCGCGACGAAGAAGCGCCGCATCGCCCGCCGCCGCCGGGCCGCACTCGCCCACGCACGGCCATCCGAGGCGCGGCCGGAGGCGATCCGCCGCCGGCGTCGTCGGGTGCGTCCCCCGCGCGTGCTGATCGATCCCGCCCGGGTCTGGCTCGTTGCGCGCACCCATCCGCGCTGGTCCGCGCGCTTCGCCCGCGACCTCGCCGAGGCGGGTCTCGCGAGCTTCGAGCCCCGCGAGGAGGTGGAGCGCGTCGAGCGAACCGGGCGCCGGCACCGCGTGTCGGTTCCGCTCCTGCGCCACCTCGTCTTCCTGGGGCTGCGGGACGATGCGGATCTCGCCCGCGCGGAGGCGCATCCGGGCTTCGCGGGCCTGCTCCACCGGGACGGCCGGCCCGTCACGGTGCCGGCGAGCGCCCTGCAGGTCTTCGCGGACGCGCTGGGCGGATACGGCCGGGACGGAGAGGACACCGTGGTAGAGGACCTGCTCCTCGCGCTCGGCGCCGCCGTGCGCGTGACGGAGGGACCGCTCGCGCCGCTGACCGGCACCATCGAGGCGGTCGACCCGGCGCGCCGCCGCTACCGGGTCGCGGTCTCGCTCTTCGGCCGTGTCACGCCGGTCGTCCTCGGGGCGGATCAGGTCGAGCCGGGCTGAGACCGGCGGTCATCGGAAATGCCCGCCGGTCTCAGCCAGCGACGATCACGAGCGCGCGGGCAGGAGCCGCGCCACGGCGGCGCAGGCGGTGCGGCAAGCCCGCATCGTAGGCCGCGCAGTCGCCCGGCCCGAGGACGAGAAGGCGGTCCGCCACCGCGAGGTCGATCTCGCCCTCCAGCACGTAGAGAAGCTCCTGGCCGCCATGGCTCGGCAGGTCCCGGGTCAGGAAGGCCTCCCCGGGCTCCACGACGTAGAGGGACGCGGCCCGTCCGGGCGCGGCCGGCAGCAGCGCCTGGACCGCGTAGGCGCCGTCCCGCACCTCGGCGCGGTCGGCCCGGCGCACCACCACGACGTCACCCTCGCCCGCTGTTTCCCCGAACAGCTCCGCCATCGGCGCACCGAGCACCCCGGCGAGCGCCTCCAGGGTCGCCAAGGAGGGCGCCTTCTGGCCGCGCTCGATCCGCGACAGGTGTCCCTTGTGCACCCCCACCGCCGCCGCCAGTGCCTCCACGGTCAGGCCCCGGCGGCGGCGTAGGGCGCGGATGCGCTGCGCCAGAACCGACATCGCCCAACCCTGCCGCTTGCCCGGCGGTCAGGCAACTGCTAGGCAATCTGGACAACATGTTGTCCAGATTGCCAAGGGCCGAGAGGAAGCCGGCATGGCCGCACGCACCGCACTGGTGGTCCGTCACGTGGCGTTCGAGGATCTCGGGGCCTTCGCGGATCCCCTGGCCGGGGCCGGCTACGCCATGTCCTTGCACGAGGCCGGCCTCGCCCCGTTCCCGGCCGAGGAGGCCCGCACCGCCGATCTGCTGATCGTGCTCGGGGGACCGATCGGGGCCTGCGACACCGAGGCCTACCCGTTCCTGGCGGCGACGCATGCGGGGGTGGGCCAGCGGCTCGCGGCCGGCCTGCCGGTGCTGGGCATCTGTCTGGGCGCCCAGATCATGGCCGCGGCGCTCGGAGCCCGCGTGGCGCCCGGCCCGGCCCGGGAGATCGGCTGGGCGCCCGTCACCCTCACCCCGGAGGGCCGGACCGGTCCCCTGAGGCATCTCGACGGTGTCCCGGTCCTGCACTGGCACGGCGACGTCTTCGCGATCCCTCCGGAAGGCATGCGGCTCGCCGCGACGGCGCTCTGCCCGAACCAGGCCTTCGCGATCGGCCGCCACGCCCTCGGGCTCCAGTTCCACCCGGAGGCGGACGGGCAGGACTTCGAGCGCTGGCTGATCGGCCACGCCGCCGAGATCGCCGCGACGCCGGGCCTCTCGGTCGCGACCCTGCGCGAAGAAGCGCGCCGCTTCGGCCCGGCCGCCGGGGAGGCGGGCCGGCGCTGCCTTGCGGAATGGCTCAGCGGCCTCGCCGGGACGGACGGTCATCCGGAGGAGGAGCCGTGACGGCGATCCCCCTCGACGCCGTCCTGGTCGGGCGCTGCGCTCCCCTCGGCCCGGCGGGCGTCCCGAGCGGAATCGCCAAGCAGCCGGTCACGCACCCGGTGGCGGTCGGTCCCCTCGGCCTCGACGGGGACGAACAGGGCGACCGCCGCCATCATGGCGGCCCCGAGAAGGCCGTGCACCACTATCCGGGCGACCATCATTACGCCACGTGGCGCCGCGAACTCCCGGGCCCGCCGCCGGTCCTGGAGGCGCCGGGCGCCTTCGGGGAGAATCTCGCGACCCACGGCCTCACCGAGGCGACGGTCTGCCTCGGCGACCTCTGGCGGGCAGGCACGGCGCTGCTCCAGGTCTCACAGGCCCGTCAGCCCTGCTGGAAGCTCGATCACCGCTTCGCCGTGCCCGGCATGGCGCGCCGGGTCCAGGCGAGCGGCCGGACGGGCTGGTACTACCGCGTCGTCGCGCCCGGCCGGGTTGGACCGGGCGACACCCTGGCCTTGGTGGAGCGCCCGCTGCCGGACTGGCCGCTGACGCGGCTCCTGCGCGCGCTCTACGTCGACCGCCTGGACCGGACGGCCCTCGCCGAGATCGCCGGTCTCACCCTGCTCGCGCCCTCCTGGCGCAGCCTCGCGGCGCGGCGGCTGGAGCACGGCCGGGTGGAGGACTGGACGGCCCGCCTCGACGGGAATCCGTAACGGCAACCGAAAAGAACATTTGACGAACAAAACGGGATCGGCTACCAAGGGTGCAGGTTATCCAGGTCTGCGGCCTGCCCTCGAGGACAGTGGCCGCTCGACTGCCCCGGGACGCGGTCACGCGCGCCGGGGATGTGTCCCTGGACCCGGCCCACGGCATCACCGAGGCGCCGGGGGGCTCGTGCCTTCCGGACGAACCCCGCCGGGAACGCGACGCGCATGACATCGAGATCCTTCGACTGGGCGGCGATCAGGGCCGCGTGGTGCGCGGGCGAATCCGCCCACGCCCTGGCGCAGCGCTTCGGCGTCGCGCACAGCACCATCCTGAGGCGCGTGCGCCGGGAGACCTGGCTGCGGAGCCTGCCGCGCGTCACTGCGGCGCGGCCCGACCAGGACCGCGTGCTGGCCGCCCACCGGGTCGTCATCCAGCAGGGCCAGGTGCTGACGCTGCGCCTCCTGGAGGAGGTGCAGGCGGCTTGTGCGCAACTCGACGCCCTCGCGGACGAGCCGGGACCCGAGCGCGCCGCGGCGCTGGCCAAGCGCAGCGCGGCGCTCCGCGACCTCGCCCAGGCGGCCCGCCTGTGGATCGCCCTCGAACGCCAGGCCTGGGGCCTGAAGGACCAGCCGGGTGACGACGCGCCGCGACACGACCTCGACGCCGCCCTCGCGTGCCTCGCGCCCGGGGACCGCGCCGAACTCCGGCGCATCGCCGAGATCGCTGCTGGCCGACCCGCCGGCCCTGTTGCGGAGCCTCGACCGGATCGAGGCTGAGGAGAGCCTGATCGGCTTCCTGCGCCGGGCCTGGGCGACCGTCGAACCCGGCACCCCCTACTGCCACGGCTGGCCGATCGAGGCGATCTGCGCGCATCTGGAGGCGGTGAGCCGCGGCGAGATCACCCGGCTCCTCATCAACGTACCGCCCGGCCTGTCGAAGAGTCTCTGCGTCGGCGTGTTCTGGCCGGCCTGGGAATGGGGACCGGCGAACCGGCCGTCCCTGCGCACGCTCGCGGTCTCGCACCGCCGGGCGCTCGCCGTCCGGGACAACCTGCGCACCCGCCGCCTCGTGACCTCGCCCTGGTACCGCGCCCTCTGGGGGGACCGCGTCCGCCTGCGCCGCGACCAGAACCGCAAGGAGCGCTTCGAGACCGAGGCGGGGGGCCTGCGCGAGGCGCTGGCGGCCGGCGCCATCACGGGTGCCCGCGGCGACCGCGTCGTCCTGGACGATCCCCTCTCGGCCGAGGACGCCAATTCCGAGCGCGTCCGGGAGACGGTCGGGCGCTGGTTCCTCGAAGCCGTGCCGACCCGCCTCAACGACCCCGCCCGCTCCGCCATCGTGGTGATCATGCAGCGCCTGCACGAACGCGACCTCTCCGGCCTGATCCTGTCCCGGGACCTCGGCTACGAGCACCTGATGCTGCCGATGGAGTTCGAGGCGGAGCGGGCCTGCGCCACCCGGATCGGCTTTCGCGACCCGCGCCGGGAGGAGGGGGACCTCCTGTTCCCGGCCCGCTTCCCCCGGGCGGTGGTGGAGCGCGACAAGGCCGTGATGGGCGCCTATGCCAGCGCCGGCCAGTTCCAGCAGCGCCCCGCCCCCCGCGAGGGCGGCCTGTTCCGGCGCCACTGGTTCACCCCCGTGCGGGCGCTCCCCGCCGGCTGCCGGCTGGTGCGGGCTTGGGACCTCGCCGCGAGCCTGCCGCGGCCCGGCCGCAGCCCCGCCTACACAGCCGGGGTCAAGCTCGCGCGGGCGCCGGACGGCACCTTCATCGTGACGGATGTCCGCCGCGCGCAACTCACCCCGGGTGGGGTCGTGCGCCTGATCCGCGCCACTGCGGCCGAGGACGGGCCCGCCTGCCGCATCGCCCTGCCGCAGGATCCCGGTCAGGCCGGCAAGGCCCAGGCCCAGGACCTCATCCGCGGGCTCGCCGGCTTCGACGCCCGCGCCACCCCCGAGAGCGGCGACAAGCTCACCCGCGCCACCCCGGTCTCGGCCCAGGCCGAGGCCGGCAACCTCCACCTCCTCGACGGGGCCTGGAACGCGGCCTTCCTCGACGAGGTCGCGTCCTTCCCCAACGGCGCCCATCTCGACCAGGTCGACGCCCTCTCGCGGGCCTTCCTGACCCTGAACGGGCCGGGCCGCCCCTACGGCATGCTGGAGGTGCTCTGATGTGGCTCGCCGATCGCCTCGCCCACCTCGTCACCGGCCTCGGCGGCCCCCGCGACAAGGGCGCGGGCCACCGCCACGTCCACGTGCCGCGGTCGCGCCAGGACCTCGACGCCGCCTACCGGGACAACTGGCTTGCCCGCAAGATCGTCGACATCGTGCCCTTCGACATGCTGCGCGAGTGGCGGGCCTGGCAGGCCGCCCCCGCGGAGGTCGCTGCCCTCGAGGCCGCCGAGACCCGGCTGCGCCTGCGCGAGTGCCTACTCAAGGCCCTGCGCCTCGCCCGGCTGCACGGCGGCGCCGCGCTCCTGATCGGCGACGGCGCCCAGGACCCGTCCCGGCCGCTGCACCCCGAGACGGTGGGGCGCGGAGGCCTGCGCTACCTCCACGTCCTCTCTCGCGACGCCCTGCAGGCGGGGGCGGTCTCGACCGACCCGCTCTCGCCCTGGTTCGGCGAGCCGGCCGCCTACACCCTGCCCGGCGGGCAGGTCGTGCATCCCTCGCGGATCGTCCGGCTGATCGGCGCCGCCCTGCCGGTCGACACCGGAGAGGCCTTCGGCGACAGCGTGTTGCAGGCCCTCCTCGACGCGGTCGACCAAGCCACCGCGGCCGCCGCCCACATCGCCGCCATGCTGCCCGAGGCCAAGCAGGACGTGATCTCGGTGCCGGGCCTGTCCCAGGCGCTCGCCAGCGAGGAGGGCACCCGCCGCCTCACCGAGCGCTTCGGCTACGCCGCCGCCATGAAGTCGATGTTCGGCCTGCTGCTCCTGGAGGGCGACGGCCGCTCGCCCGAGGGCGAGCGCTACCAGCAGAAGCAGCTCTCCTTCGCGGGACTGCCCGAGGTCGCCCGGCTCTTCCTCCAGACCGCGGCCGGCGCCGCCGACATCCCGGTGACCCGGCTGCTCGGCCAGTCGCCCGCCGGGCTGGACGCCACGGGCGATTCCGACCTGCGCAACTACTACGACCACGTCGCCGCCCGCCAGGCCGTGGAACTGACGCCGGCGCTAGCGCGCCTCGACGCGCTCCTGCTGCGCGACGCGCTCGGACGGAGCGCCCCGGAGGTCTGGTACGCGTGGCGCCCGCTCCTGCGGGACTCCGAGCGCGAGAAGGCCGAGATCGGCCGCCTGCGCGCCGAGACCGCCGCGACGCTCGCCCGCGAGGCCCTGGCGCCCCGGGACGTGCTCGCCGCCGGCGTCGAGGGCTGGCTCGTCAATGCCGACCTGTTCCCGGGCATCGAGGCCGCGTACCGCGCCGCGCGGTAGAGAGGCGGTCGGGTTTGCTCCGGCCTGTGCTCAGTCGATCTGAATATCAATCCCCGGTGATGGCCATAACCTCCGCTCCTCATGCTGAGGCGCGAGCTTGAGCGAGCCTCGAAGCACAGCAGAACGATCTGTCCGAGATCACTTTGTCTTGGGTCAACGCTCTGCGGTGCTTCGAGGCCTACTTCGCGGGCAGCTCAGCATGAGGAATGGCGCGTTCTCCACGAACGTACAGCCGGGGCTCTGCTCCGAATCCACCAGCGAGACCACATCCATGCAGATCTTCGACACCGTCACCCTCGGCCCCCCGGCCGGGATCGCCGACGCGCGCGTCCTGCGGGGCGGCGCCCGGGTCGTCGAGGCCCGCGCCGCCCGGGCCGGCAACGTGCAGGTCTACGAGGGCGCCGAATTGGAGCGGCCCGGCCACGGACCCGTGCGGGTCTACCGCGACCCCGAGGAGATCTTCCGGGCCGAATCCCTCGCGAGCTTCGCCCACAAGCCCGTCACCCTCGACCACCCGCCCGAGGCGGTCACGCCCGCGACCTGGCGGGCGGTCGCCCGGGGGCATGTCGGCGGCGAGGTGCTGCGCGACGGCGACTTCGTGCGCATCCCGCTGCTGCTGGCCGATGCCGAGATCATCGCGGCCGTCGAGGCCGGGACCCGCGAGATCTCGGTCGGCTACACCTGCGCCCTCGACTGGAAAGCCGGCACCACCCCGGCCGGCGAAGCCTACGACGCCCGCCAGACCGGGATCGTCGTCGACCACGTCGCGATCGTGGCGCGGGGCCGCGCCGGGCCGGAATGCCGGCTGGGCGACGCGGCGGCTTTGCGCCGGGCCCTCGCGGAACGGGAGCGCGAACTCGCGGCCCTGCGGGCGCCCGGTGCCCTCGACGCCCTGGCGGAGGCCCGCGCCGGCCTCCTCGCGGCCGCCCGCCGCCTGCTGGGCGATGCCTTCGACCCCGCCGGCCTCGACGCTCCGGCGATCCGCCGCGCCGCCGTCGCGGCCCGCCTGGGCGAGGCCGCCGCCGCCATGGACGAGGCCGAGATCGCCGGCGCCTTCCGGGCGCTCACCGCCCTGAGCCCCGATTCCTCACCCGATCCTCTGCGCGCGGCGCTCGCCCGCCCCGCCGATGCCCTCACCCCGGCGGCCTCCCACGCCGCCATGGTCGAGACCCTCCGCCACGCCTGGAGACAAGGAGCCCGCTGATGCCCGTCCAGACCACCTATTCCCCGCTTCCCGCCGCCGGCTACGAGGGCATGGTCGCCTTCGAGGAGCCGAGCCTCACGGTCAGCCGCATCGTCGAGACCGCGGGCGGCATCGGCTTCGGCAAGCCCGCCTTCCAGGGCACCCGCGACGACGGGATCGTCACGCAGGGCGGCGCCTTCCGGGGCGTGACGCTCGCCGACCGCAACGTCAGCCCCCGCAACGGCGGCGACCTCTTCGCCCAGGGCGACACCGTTCCGGTGATGATCAAGGGCACGGTCTTCGTCGCCGTCGCGGGGACGGTCGCGGCCGGCAATGCCGCCTACCTCACCCCGGCCGGGACCTTCACGGCCGCCGCCAGCGGCAACGTCCCGATCCCCAACGCCCTGTTCGATTCCTCCGCCCCGGCGGGCGGGATCGCGCGCCTGCGCCTCAACTGAAGGGTCTCTCCATGACCGCCGCCCTCGTCACCGACGCGCCCCGCGCCCTCGCCTTCCTGGTGAGCCAGCAAGCCTATATCGAGCCCGAGGTCTACCGGGTGCAGTACCCGGCGATCCGCTACCTGCGGCTGATCCCGGTCGATACCGGCGCTCCCGAATGGGTGCCGACCGTGACCTACTTCTCCTCCGACCGGGTCGGCCAGGCGGGCTGGCTGCACGGCGCCGCCGCGGACGTGCCCAAGGCCGAGGTGCTGCGCCGCCAGACCGAGACCACGGTCGCCATGGCGGGGATCGGCTACGGCTACGACCTGGAGGAACTGGGCAAGGCCCAGCTCATCGGCATGAATCTCGGCACCGAGAAGGCCGAGGCCGCGCGGCTCGCCTCGGAGGAGTTCATCGACCGAATCGCGCTTTTCGGCGACGCGGCGAAGGGCTTCTCCGGCCTCCTCACCCACCCGGCGGTGACCACCGGCACCGCCGCCGCCACCGGCGAGGGCAGCGCCACCGCCTTCGCCCACAAGAGCGCCGAGCAGATCCTCGCGGACGTCAACGGCCAGCTCGTCGGCCTCTTCACCGCCTCCCAGACCGTCGAGATCGCCGACACCGTGCTGCTGCCCTACGAGCAGATGCTGGCGCTGGGTCTGCGCCGCATCGATGCGGTCACCCCCGTCACCATCCTCGACTGGATCCGCCGCCACAACGTCTACACGCTGGAGACCGGCCAGGACCTCACGATCCTGGGCGTGCGCGGCCTGGAGAGTGCCGGCACCGGCGGCACCGCCC
The DNA here is from genome assembly GCF_054052225.1 of Methylobacterium sp. JK268. Lineage (NCBI taxonomy): Bacteria > Pseudomonadati > Pseudomonadota > Alphaproteobacteria > Hyphomicrobiales > Methylobacteriaceae > Methylobacterium > Methylobacterium sp. JK268. The sequence goes on from NZ_JBSVZN010000012.1 coordinate 203,434, forward strand.
GCATGGTCGCCTATCGCCGCGACCCCTCGGTGCTGAAGCTCTGGCTGCCGATGCCTTTCCGGTTCTTCCCGGCTTGGCAGAGCGGCCCCTGGCGCTTCGAGGTGCCGGGCGCCTTCCGCCTCGGCGGGCTCGACATCCGCCGGCCGGGCGCCTTCCGCTATCTCGACGGGATCTGACGCGATGGTGCAGGTGACGAACCGCGCCCGCGGCGCGCGGCTGTTCTGGGTGCGCGGCGAGGCCGCGCCCCGCCGCCTCGGCCCCGGCGAGAGCGCCGACCTCGACCTCCTCGATCCCCACGACCCGCTGCTGCGGGCCTGGATGCGGGCGGGCGAGGTCGAGATCGCGGCGGAGCCGGGCTCCGCGGGAGAGCGCAGCGCCGCCCCGGAGCGCCCCCCGCGTCGGCTCCGCGGCGCCGGCCCCGGGGGGACGTGAGATGACGGATCCGACTCCCACCGACCTCAAGGCCCGCTTCCCGGCCTTCGCGTCCGTGCCGGACGCGGCCCTGGCGGGCGCCCTGGCGGAGGCGCGGGCGCGCATCGACGCTGGGACGGGGGGCGACCTCGCCCGCCTGCTCTACGCCGCCCACGTCCTCACCCTCGACGGGTTCGGCGGAGCGGAGGGGGCGTGGCAGCGGGCGGGCCGCCCGCTTCTCCTGCGCAGCGGCACCCTGGAGGTCCGCCGCCGGGACGACGGCCCCGATCCCTCGGACAGCCTCGGCGAGACCTCGTACGGGCGGCGCCTGCGCGACCTCCTCGGCCACCTCTCGCCCGGCATCGCGGTGGTGTGATGGACCTCCTCGACGCGCTCGCGGCCCTCCTCGGGGTCGCGGCCGACCCCCTGTTCGGCGACGGCATTCTGCACCGGGCGGACGCGGCGGGCGGCTTCGCGGATGTCCCGATCCGCTGCCGCACCGAGAGCCTCGACGCGGGCGAGGAGGGCGGCCTGCCGGGCCGGCGCCTCACCCTGACGGTGCTGCTCGCGGGCCTCGATCCGGCCCCGACCTGCGACGACGAGGTCAGCGTGCCGGACGGCCGCTGGCGGATCGTCGCCGTCGCCCGCGACCCCGCCGGCAGCCACTGCGTCCTGCAGGCAAGGCCGGCGCAGTAAGGGGCTGCCGTCTCCCCATCCTCCCCTTTTCCGGACGACGGAATCGAAGTGGAAGGAGATCCGGAAACCAGCACAAGACTCCGCGAAGCGTCCGTTCCTTGCCCTGTTGCTGGCATTCGGAGCCGCTGCGCGGCTCAGTCTCTGCGCGGGATCCCGGATCTCCTTCCGCTGACGCTGCTCTCGTGCAGGCCCGAACGGGCCCGGAAGGGGGAACGGACAAGGCACCCTCCGCAGCGATCGGACCTCCATGACGACCCGTATCCGCCGGCTCCCTCACCTGAGGAGCCGCCTCGCGCTCCTCCGGCGTGCCGGCCGCGCCCGCGCGCAGGATCGCCTCGCCGCCGCCGCAGCGGCGATCCACGCGGACCTGCCCGACGATGTCGCGGCCACCGAGACCCCGACGCCCTCCGGCCTCGCCGTGACCCTGCGGGCGCCAGACCTCGTCGCCCGGGAACTCGGCACCGCCGCCGCTCCGGCCCGGCCGGTAGTCGCTCCCGTCCTCGCCGGCCTCGCGCGGCCATCCCGCACCCCGGACCCGGAGCCCTGACATGGCGAGCCTCGATCTCGGCGAACCCCTCGGCCACGCGGTCCTTGCCCGCCTCGCCGCCGATCCCGATCTCCACGCTCTCGTCCACGGCCGCGTGCGCGACTACGTGCGGGCGGCCGAGGACTGGCCCTTCCTGCGCCTCGATCCCGTCGAGACCAGCCCCTACGAGGCGGAAGGATGGGTCGGCTGCACCGGCCGCATCACCCTCCACGCCTTCGCCCGCGGCGAGCGCGGCATCGCCGCCATCCAGCGCCTCGCGGCCGCCACCGTCGCGGCCCTCGACGAGGCCGACCTCGTCCTGTCCCGCGGCACGCTGCTGTGGATCGCCCACGAGCGCAGCCTCTACGTGCCCGAACCCCAGGGCCCCGCCTCCTGGCACGCGGTCCTGCGCTTCTCCGCCGTCGCCGCCGCCTGACCCCCAGACCGGGAGAATCCCCCATGACCGAAGCCGCCACGCTGCCCTTCTCGGGCGTCTCCGTGAAGCTCGAGAGCCTGACGCAGGCCGGGAGCTTCGAGGCCCCGGTCGGGCTCACGGAGCGCTCCGTCACCTTCACCAAGGAGACGAACAGCGTCGCCGTCCCGGATGCCGTCGACGAGGATGCGGCGCCCTTCGTGGCCCGCGACGTGGTCTCCAAATCCGTGTCAATCGCCGGCAAGGGCGTGATGGCCCGCCAGAGCCTCGGCCGCTGGCGCGCCGCCTTCGAGGCGGACGCTCCCGTGCGGGCCCGGGTCGACGTCGCGGGCGCCGCGTCCGGCGGGGCCGGGCGCTGGGAGGGGAGTTTCCACCTCACGAGCTTCGAGATCGGGGCGATCCGCGGCGAGCGCTGCACCGTGACGGTCGCCCTGCAATCGAGCGGCCCGGTGCCGTTCACCGCCGCGTCCTGAGGCCGCCCGTGAGCCGCGACGGCCATGTCGACCTCGCGCTCGGGGGCGCGGTCCGACGCCTGCGCCTCGCCCTCGGCGACCTCGAAGCGCTCCAGGAGGCGACCGGGCTCGGCCCCGCCGACCTCCTGGGACGGATCCGCGACGGGCGGGCCTACCGCTTCCGGGACCTCGCCCACGTGCTGCGCGCCGCCCTGATCGGCGGCGGCGCGGGCGTCGCCGAGGCCCACGCGCTCGCCGCGCGCCTCGACGGGCTGCCCTGCCTCGCCGTCATCGCGGCGGCCACGCTCGCCCTCGGGGCGGGGCTCGACGGGGTGCCGGACGAGGCGGTCGGGCGCGGCGCATCCCCGGCGCCCGACCGCCCGGACGGCCGCATGGCCTTCGCGCCCTTCTACGAGGCCGCCGCCGCCATGGGCCTGCCCGCCGCCGACCTGCGCCGCATGAGCCTCTGGCAGTTCGCCGCCTATCTCGACGGCTTCAACCGCGCGCGGGGCGGGGCCGAGGCGCCGACGCCCCAGGAGGAGGACGCCCTCTGGGCCTGGATCGAACCGGAGGGCGCCGCGCATGCCGACCGAGCTTGACCGTCTCACCGTCGCCCTCGACGTCGATCTCGACGGCTACGCGCGCGACCTCGACCGCGCCGCGCCGCTGGCCGAGCGCGCCCTCGGCGAGACCGAGAAGACCGTCGCGGCGAGCGCCGCCCGCATGCAGGCCGCCATGGCCAAGGCCGGGGAGGGGGTCCGCGCCGAGATCGCCCGGATGGGGGCGGCGGGGGCCGGCCCGGCCTCTCCCGGTGCCGCCGGCCCGGCTTCGGCCTCGCCCTCCACCGTCTCCGACGACGCCTTCGGCAGCGAGGTCGCGCGCCTGACCAAGCGCGCCGGCCTCCTGCGGGTCGAGGCCGAGACGATCGACCAATCCGCGGGGGCCGCCGCAAAGGCCGAGGCCGCCTTCCGCCTGCTCGACGCGGCCAAGCAGGCGGACCTCGCGCTCACGCCCGAACTCGCCGCAAAGGTCGAGACGGTCGCGGCGGCCTACGGCGCGGCCGCCGAGCAGGCCGAGACCGCCGAGCGGGCGCAGCGCGCCTTCCAGCAGGCCGCCCGCGACCTCGGCGCCTCCCTGTCCGACGCGCTCAAGGGCGCCCTCCTCAACGGCGAGAGGCTCGGCACCGTGCTGTCGCGCCTCGCCACCTCGCTCGCGGGGCGCAGCATCGACCGCTCCGTGGAGGCGGTGTTCGGCCGGGACGGGGTGGCGGGCGACCTCCTCGGGCAGGCCGCCAAGGGCCTCGGCCTCGACCTCAACCCGACCGGCCGCGCCGCGGGCGGCCCGGTGGCGCCGGGCGTCGCCTACACGGTCGGCGAGCGGGGCCGCGAAACCTTCGTGCCCCTCCAGCCCGGCCGCATCCTGCCGGCCGCGGGTGCCGCCCCGGCTCCGGCCGCGCGGCCGGTCCAGGTGAGCGTGGTGGTGCAGACGCAAGACGCCCCGAGCTTCGCCCGCGCCGAGGCGCAGGTCACGGCGGCCCTCGCCCGCGCGGTTCAGCGCGGCCTGAAGGGGGCGTGACGTGGCCGCCCCCTTCCACGAGGTGCGCTTCCCGCTCGCCCTCTCCTACGGCTCCCGCGGCGGACCCGAGCGGCGCACCGAGATCGTCACGCTCGGCTCCGGCGACGAGGAGCGGAACAGCCTCTGGCGCCATTCCCGCCGCGCCTACAATGCCGGCCCGGCACTCCGCCGCGCCGAGGACATCGCGACGCTCATCGCCTTCTTCGAGGAGCGCCGCGGCCCCCTCTACGGCTTCCGCTGGCGCGACACCTTCGACCATTCCTCCGGTCCCTTCGGCCGCGACCCCGCCGCCACCGACCAGATCCTCGGCACCGGCGACGGCACCACCACGGTCTTCCCGCTCGCCAAGACCTACGGGGCCGCCTTCGCGCCGTACCTGCGCCCGATCGTCAAGCCGGTCGCCGGCTCGGTGCGGGTCGCGGTGGCGGGGGCCGAACTCCCGCCCTCCGGCTTTTCCGTCGACCCCACCACCGGCCGCGTCACGCTCGCTCGGGCGCCGGCTTCGGGGGCGGCGGTGACGGCGGGGTTCCTGTTCGACGTGCCGGTGCGCTTCGCCACCGACCGCCTGGAGATCGACCACCAGGCGGTGCTCGCCGGCATCGTCGCCGACATTCCGATCCTGGAGCTGCGCCGGTGAGACCGCTTTCCCCCGCGCTGGCCGCGCGCCTCGCCTCGGGCGTCACGACCCTGTGCCGCTGCTGGATCCTGACCCGCGCCGACGGGGTGCGACTCGGCTTCACCGACCACGACGAGGACGTCCCATGCGACGGCGTGCTCTGCGCCGCCGGGACCGGCGCCACCGGTTCGGCCCTGGAGCAGAATGCCGGGCTCAGCCCGGACTCGGGTGAGATCATGGGGGCGCTGACCTCCGGGCGGCTGGCGGAGGGCGATCTGGCGCGGGGTCTCTACGACGGGGCGGCGGTGGCGGTGTGGTGGGTGGACTGGTCGGCACCGGCGGACGCGGTCCTGGTGCTGTCGGGCCACCTCGGCGAGGTCTCACGCGGGGCGTCGGGCTTCACCGCGGAGGTGCGGGGCCTCGCCGACCGCCTCGGCCAGCCGACCGGGCGGCTCTATCAGCGCAGCTGCGACGCGCTGTTCGGGGATGCCCGCTGCGGGATCGACGCCACCGCGCCGGCCTGCCGGGGCAGCGGGACGGTGGCGGCTGTGCGCTCCGCCCGCACGGTCCTCGCCATCGGGCTCGACACCTACGCGCCCGGCTGGTTCACCGCCGGACGGCTGGTCTGGACGGGTGGCGCCAATGCGGGGGCCGCGGTGGAGGTGCGGGCGCACGCGCGGACGGCGGGCGGCGCGCTCCTCGACCTGTGGGAGCCGGCGACGGCCGCGATGGCGGCGGGCGACGCGTTCACGGTGACGGCGGGCTGCGACCGGGCGCTGCCGACCTGCCGGGACAAGTTCGGCAACGTCGTCAACTTCCGCGGCTTCCCGGACCTGCCGGGCAACGACTACGCGGTGTCCTACAGCCGCGACGAGGCCGGCAACGACGGCGGGCGGCGCGGGTAGGGACGATGCCGGATCCACTTGCCCGCGGAACGGACCGCTATGGGTGGAAATTCGACTTGTGTAGTGGAATAGTGATTAGATTTGCTCGATTACTTCGTCCGCGCGGGCGAGCATCGCTAGCGGTACGATAAGGTCGATTGATTTTGCTGTTTTGGCGTTGATGATCAATTCCACCTTCGTCGGCCCCTGCACCGGAAGGTCTCCCGGTTTTTCGCCCTTCAGGATACGATCGACGTAAGTGGCCGAGTTGCGATAGAGGTCAGCTGTATCCGGACCATACGACATCAGACCGCCCGCAGCCACATGGGAACGGCTCCAGTAGATCGCGGGCAATTTACGATTTTTTGCCAGATTTATGATCAGATCTCGATGTACAGTCGAGAAAGTTGCGGCTGTAATGATCAATCCACCGCTGCCTTCATCGGTAAAAGAACCGACGCCGCGCTCGATGTCTTCTGCGCCGTGAACGGCGATCGAACTCGGTTCAATCGACAGCGACTGTGCGGTCGCTTCGAATGACCGCTTGAATCCCTTGAAGTTGTGATTGACGGGATCGCCCAGCATCGCAACACGTGTCAGACGCGGCGACATTTCCTTGAGCAAACCGAGCCACTTTCCTCCGATATCGTACTCAAAGGGCGTAAAGCCGGTCATATTACCCGACGGTTGTGCCAGACTGGTGACCAGACCTCCGGCGACAGGATCCGTGACGTTGATGAAGACGACTGGTACTGTCGCGGTTGTGTCGCGTAAGGCCAGCGCCGGCTCCGTCCCGATTGCCAAGATCAACGCCGGGGAAATGCTGACAAGCTCTTTCGCCAGGGACCGCGCCCGCTCGATGTTCCCCCGTGCCCATCGATAATCGATCTCGATGTTTTTCCCTTCGATCCAGCCGAGTTGCTGGAGTCCGGCGCTAAACGCTCCGGCGTGTTTTGTGACCTGGATGTCCCCCTCGGTACCTCCGAACAGGACGCCGATCCGGCGCATCCGTCCGTCCGTCTGTGCTTTTGCGATGAGCGGCCATGCGGCCGCACCGTTGGCAAGGGCCAAAAACTCACGTCGCCGCATTCCAGTCTCCACAAACGGTATACGGGATTCTAACCGTCCAAACCTTGCACTTGGAAGACGTCGGACGCGGCAGCCTGGGATTCATCGGTGCCGCCGATGCCACACTTCATGCTCCGCTTTGTGTCGAAGCGGCCTCCTGAGATGACGCACGAATGGGAAGGTGTCTTCTGACGACCGGCATCGTCGCGCTCGCGCGCGGCTGGCTCGGCACGCCCTACCATCACCAGGCGGCCCTCAAGGGCGTCGGCTGCGACTGCCTCGGCCTCGTGCGCGGCGTCTACGCCGAACTCACCGGCCGTACGCCCGAGGCGCCGCCCCCGTATCGCCCGGGATGGGCCGAGGAGGGGGGCGGCGAGGCGTTGCGCGACGCCGCCCGCCGCCACCTCGCCGAGATCCCGCCCCGCGAGGCGCTGGCCGGCGACGTCCTGCTGTTCCGCTGGCGCGACGGCCTGCCCGCCAAGCACTGCGCCATCCTCACCGCGCCGCTCGCCGGACCCCGGCCCCGCATGATCCACGCCTATGACGGCCACGCCGTCCTGGAATGCGCCGTCCCGCCCGCTTGGGCGCGCCGCGTCGCCCACGCCTTCCGCTTCCCCAATCCCTCGCCGGACTCGCCGCCACCGCCAGCCCCATGAGCACCCTCGTCCTCTCCACCGCCGGCAAGGCTGCCGGCGCCGCTTTGGGCGGACCCCTCGGCGGGCTCCTCAGCGGCGTGGTCGGCGCGGGCCTCGGCGGCGTCCTCGACCGCGCCCTGTTCGGCGCCCGCCCCAAGCCGCAGGTCAACACCGGGCCGCGCCTCGCCGACCTCTACGTCACCGCCTCCACCGAGGGCGCCGCCATCGCGCGCGTCTACGGCCGCGTCCGCGTCGCCGGGCAGATCATCTGGGCCACCCGGCTCAAGGAGGAGCAGCACGTCGAGAAGGTGAGGACCAAGGGCGGCAAGGGTGCGCCCACGCAGAAGACCTACAATGTCACCTACACCTACTCGGTCAGCCTCGCCGTCGCCCTCTGCGAGGGGCCGATCACGGCGCTCGGCACCGTCTACGCCGACGGCAAGCCCATCCGCCTCTCCGACCACAATGTCCGCGTCTATCTCGGCGACGAGGCGCAGGGGCCCGACCCGAAGATCGAGGCGATCGAGGGCACCGGCAACGCCCCGGCCTACCGCGGGCTCGCCTACCTCGTCTTCGAGGACCTGGCCCTCACCGCCTTCGGCAACCGCGTGCCGGTCATCACCGCCGAGGTCACCCGCCGCCCGCCCCGCGCCGACGCCCGCCCGGCGCTCGAAGACCTCGTCACCGCCGTCACCCTGATCCCGGGCATGGGCGAGTTCGTCTACGCCACCGCCCCCGTGAAGGCCAACGACCGCGGCAGCCTCACCGGCCAGAACACCGTCTCCGGCGGGGTCGACCTGCTCAGGGCCCTCGACCAACTCCAGGAGCAGGCGCCCGCCTGCCGGCACGTCTCGCTGGTCGTGGCCTGGCACGGCACCGACCTGCGCCTCGGCTCCTGCCGCATCCTCCCCAAGGTCGAGACCCGGGCCAAGACCACCGACATCCCCTGGAGCGCCGGCGGCCTCACCCGGGCGCAGGCCGAGCTGGTCAGCCGCGACGCGCAGGGCCACCCGCTCGTCGGCGGGGCGCCCTCCGACCTCTCGGTGGTGCAGGCGATCGGCGAGTTGAAGCGGCGGGGGTTCGAGGTCACCCTCTACCCGTTCCTGATGATGGACGTGCCCGCCGGCAACGGCCTGCCCGACCCCTACGGCGGGGCGGAGCAGGCCGCCTTTCCCTGGCGGGGACGGATGACCTGCTTCCCGGCGATCGGCCGCCCGGGCAGCCCGGACAAGACCCCGGCCGCCGCCGACCAGGTCGCCGCCTTCTTCGGCAGCGTCACCCCGGCCGATCTCGCCTGGACCGGCAGCTCGGTCACCTGCGCCAAGCCGGAATGGAGCTTCCGCCGCTTCATCCTGCACTGCGCCCGGCTCGCGGCGGCGGCGGGCGGGGTGGACGCCTTCCTGATCGGCTCGGAGCTGGTCGGGCTGACCACGCTGCGCTCCGGCCCCGCCAGCTTCCCGGCCGTGGCGCAGCTGCGGGCGCTCGCGGCCGACGCCCGGGCGATCCTCGGGCCCGGCCCGGCGATCGGCTACGGGGCGGACTGGACCGAGTACGCCAACTACCGCCCGGCGGACGGCACCGGCGACGTGTTCTTCCCCCTCGACCCGCTCTGGGCGGATGCGAATATCGGCTTCGTCGGGATCGACAACTACATGCCGCTCGCCGACTGGCGCGACGGGCTCAATCACGCGGACGCGCAGCGTTACGCGAGCCCGTACGACCCGGCCTACCTCGCCGGGAACGTGGCGGGGGGCGAGCTCTACGACTGGTTCTACCCGACGCAGGCCGACCGCGACGCGCAGAACCGGGTGCCGATCCGCGACACCGCCCACGGCGAGGACTGGATCTTCCGCCTCAAGGACCTGCGCGGCTGGTGGGCGAACCCCCACCACGACCGGCCGGGCGGCGTGCGCCAGGCCGCCGCCACGGCCTGGGTGCCGCAGTCGAAGCCGATCCGCTTCACCGAGCTCGGCTGCCCGGCCGTCGACAAGGGCGCCAACCAGCCCAACGTCTTCGTCGACCCCAAGTCGTCGGAGTCCTTCCTGCCGTACTCCTCCACCGGCCGGCAGGATCTCGCCATGCAGCGCGCCTTCCTGGAAGCGGCGCTCGCCTATTGGAAGACATCGGACGGCAACCCGGTCTCGGCTGTGTACGGCACCCGGATGGTCGATCCGGAGCGGATCTTCCTGTGGACCTGGGACGCGCGGCCCTATCCCGAGTTCCCGCGCCAGTCGGGCGTGTGGAGCGACGCGCCCAACTACGCCCTCGGCCACTGGCTCAACGGCCGGCTCGGCCTGGCCAGCCTGCCCGACGTGGTGGCGGAGATCTGCCGGGAGGCCGGCGCGCCGGTGGACGTCTCGGAGCTGCGCGGCGTGGTCTCGGGCTACGCGCTCACCGAGGTCCAGGCCCCGCGCGACAGCCTCGCGCCCCTGCGCACCGCCTTCTTCTTCGACGGGGTCGAGAGCGGCGGGGCGCTCCGCTTCCTCCCGCTCGCCCGCGCGCCGGTGGCCCGCTTCACGGAGGCCGACCTCGTGGCGGCCGGGCAGGGGGCGGATTTCCGGCGCACGCGCAGCGAGGAGACCGCGCTGCCGGGCAGCGTGGCGCTCACCTACCTCGACCCGGCCCGCGCCTACCAGGGCGCCGCGGTCGAGGCGCGCCGGCTCTCCGGCCGGGCGGCCTCCGTGTCGCGGGTGAGCCTGCCGCTGTGCCTGGAGGAGGGGGCGGCGCGCGGGATCGCGCAGGCGCTGCTCTACCAGGCGCTGGTCGAGCGCGAGAGCGTCACCGCCAGCCTGCCGCCCTCGGCGCTGGCGCTGGAGGTCGGGGGCATTCTGACGCTCGACCTCGCCGGAGCGGAGGTCGAGGTGCGCCTCACCCGCCTCGGGCTGGAGGCGGGCCGGCCGTTCAGCGCGGTGCGGGCGGATGCGGGCGTGTTCGCCTACCGGGACGGCACCGCCACCGGCCGCGCGCCGGAGCCGCCGCCGACGCTGGGCGTGGGGCTGTTCCGCATCCTCGACCTGCCGCTGCTGAGTTCCCAGGCGGTGCCGCACGCGCCGTACTTCGCGGCCTACACGCTGCCCTGGTCGCCCGTGAGCGTGCTGCGGGCGCTCGCGGGCGGGGCGCCGGAGGCGGACGCGCTGGTCCAAGCCCGCTCGGTCATCGGCGCGCTCACCGCCGACCTCTATCCCGGCCCGACCGGCCGCTGGGACCGGGTCAACGCCGTGTACGTCCAGGTGCCGCCCGGGGCGGAACTGGTCTCGGCCTCGGAGCTCGACGTGCTGAACGGCGCCAACGCGGCCGCGCTGCTGACCCCCTCGGGGGAGTGGGAGGTGCTGCAGTGGAGCACCGCCACCCTGCTCGGGGCGGGCCGCTACCGGCTGACCGGGCTGCTGCGCGGCCAGCTCGGCACCGAGTTCGCCATGGGCGCGCCCACGCCCGCCGGGGCTCCCTTCGTGGTGCTCTCCGACGCGCTGGTGCAGTCGGGCATGCCGGCCTCGGCCCGGGCGCTGCCGCAGGTGTTCACCTGGGGCCCGGCCGCCCGCCCGCCGGAGGATCCCGCCTACGCTTCCGCCGCCGTGACGGTGGTGGGGATGGGCCTGCGCCCCTACGCGCCCGTGCAGCCCCGGCTGCGGCGGCAGGACAACGGCGACCTGGTGCTGAGCTGGATCCGCCGCACGCGGGTCGACGGCGACGCCTGGGAACAGGCCGAGGTGCCGCTCGCCGAGGAGGCGGAGGCCTACGCGGTCGACATCCTGGCCGCGGACGGCCGGGTGCTCCGCACGATCCAGGTGGCGAGCCCGCGCCTCACCTACGCGGCGGCCGACCAGGCGGCGGATCTCGGCGGCCCGGCGGTGCGGCTGTCGGTGGCGATCCACCAGCTCTCGCCGGCCTACGGCCGCGGCACCCCCCTGAGGACCACGCTCGATGTCTGACGCCACCCCCAACCTGGCGCTGCCGCTGCTGGCGGCCGCCCAGGCGCAGAAGCACGTCACCCACAACGAGGCGCTGACCGCGCTCGACACGCTGGTGCAGCTCGCGGTGCTGGACAAGGACCTCACGGGCCCGCCCGCCGCGGCGGCCGAGGGCGACCGCTACCTGATCGCCGGGGCAAGCCCGACCGGGGCCTGGAGCGGCTGGGCCGGGCGGGTGGTGCGCCGCCAGGACGGGCAGTGGGTCTCGGTCGTCCCCAGGCCCGGCTGGCTGGCCTACGTGCTCGACGAGGCCGACCTCTACGTCTACGCCGCCGGGTCCGGCACGGCCGGTGCCTGGGTGAGCCTGCGCAGCACGCTGACCGCGCTGCAGAACCTCGCCCGGCTCGGGATCGGGACCACGGCCGACGCCGCCACCCCCTTCGCGGCCAAGCTCAACGCGGCGCTCTGGGCGGCCCTGACCAAGGCCGAGGGCGGCAGCGGGGATCTCCGGTATACGCTCAACAAGGAGGCCTCCGGCAACACGCTCTCCCTGTTGTTCCAGACCGGCTGGTCGGGCCGGGCGGAGATCGGGCTCACCGGCGACGACGACCTGCACCTGAAGGTCTCGGCCGACGGCAGCGCCTGGACGGAGGCCCTGCGCCTCGACCGGGCGACCGGCGGGGCCGATTGGCGGGTCGCGGAGGTGAGTGCGGCCGCGGCCGCGACGGTGGACCTCGGGGCGCTGAACGCGCTGGCCGTGACGCTCACCGGCACGACCGCGATCACCAGCTTCGGGACGGCGCCGCGGCGGCTGCGGCTGCTGCGCTTCGCCTCGGCGCTCACGCTCACCCACGATCCGGGGACCCTGATCCTGCCGGGCGGGGCGAACCTCGTCACCGCGGCGGGCGACACGGCGCTCGTCACCTCGGACGCCTCGGGCGTCTGGACGGTGCGGGCCTATCAGCGCGCCTCCGGCAAGCCGCTCATCGGCCCGGCCGCGGCCGAGATCACCGACGGCACGACGACCGGCCGGGCGGTGCTCACGGCGGCCAGCGCGGCGGCGGGCGCGACGGCGCTGGGACTCGGCACCGGCAACAGCCCGACCTTCGCCGGGGCGGTCCTCGGCCCGACCACGGCCGCTTCCGGCGCCGCGGCCTCGGGCAGCAGCGCCGGCGCCCTCGTCCCCGCTGCTCTGCGCCTGTCCTCGGCCTACTCGGTCGGTGCCGGCTACCAGACGATCCTGTCCGCCCTCGCGCCCAACATGGCGACGGGCGAAGTCCTCAACTACCTGTTCGGCCAGGGATTGGGGGCCTACAATTCCGGATATCTCGGCTATGCCTACGGCGGCACCAATTCCCCCAACAGCTACGTGACGATCGGGCTCTACGCGAGCGACCGCATCCTCAACGTCGTCGCGAACGGCCGGGTGGGGATCGGCACGACCTCACCCGGGACGGTGCTCGACGTGGCCGGCCCGGTGCGGCCGGGCAGCTACACGGTGGCGACGGTGCCGGTCGGGGTGGCGGGGGCGCTGATCCACGTGAGCAACGCCCGCAAGGTGGGCGAGGCGGCGGGCGCCGGCACGGGGGTGCCGGCCTACTTCGCGGGCAATTCCTGGCGGCGGCTGTCGGATGACAGCCCGGTCGCGGCGTGAGGGCGTGATGAGCGAGACCTTCCTGTACGAGTTCCTGTATCGCGGGCGCGGCCCGGGCGCGGCGGAGCCGCCGGGCTGGCACGTGGTGCTGGCGCAGAGCGTGGCGCCGCCGGGCGGGGGTGCAGCGCAGACCGTGCTGAGCGGGGCGCTGACGCCCGCGCAGGCGGAGGCGGCGGGGTTCGGGCTGCCGGCGCTGCTCTCCGCGATCAACGCCGGCGTGATGGCCGAGCGCGACGCCAAGGCGGCGGCGCTCGCCGCAGCGGAGGCGGAGCGGGAGAGCCTGCGCCGGCAGCTGGCCACCGTGACGGCGGAACGCGACGCGCTGCGGGCGCCCGCGCCCGCCTCATCCGAGACCCCGGCGGCCTGACGCCCCGGCCTCCCGCCGCGGCGGGGACTGCCCGCGGCGCGGCCGATCGCACCGCCGTCCCGCGCGTCGCCCCGGGCCATCGCCCCGGCGGCCGGGCGGCGCGGCGCCATTCCCGACGTCCCCCACACCGGAGATCCGCATGGCACCGGCGCTCGATCGCGCGGGGTTCTTCGCGCGCGTCCGCACCGCCCCTTTCCCGGGGCACCTCACCGGCCCGCAGGTGGCCGGGCTCACCGCGCTCCTCGACGCGGCCCCGGCCGGGCTCTCGGCCGAGGCGCAGGCCTACGTGCTGGCGACCGCCTATCACGAGACGGCTGCCACGCTGCAGCCGGTCGAGGAGATCGGCCGGGGCCGGGGCAGGCCCTACGGCCTGACCGACCCGGCGACCGGGCAGGTCTATTACGGCCGCGGCTACGTGCAGCTGACCTGGAAGGCGAACTACGCCAAGGCGCAGGCCGCGCTGGGGCAG